>JAOPWF010000271.1 GCA_025965815.1 Mycobacterium sp. | reverse complement strand
CCGTTCGGCGGCGGCGCGCACAAGTGCATCGGAATGATGTTCGGCCAGTTGGAGGTCAAGACGGTCATGCACCGCCTACTGCGCCGCTACCGGCTCGAGCTGGTCCGGCCGAACTACCAGCCCCGCTACGACTACGGCGGCATGCCGGTACCGATGGACGGCATGCCCATCGTGCTGCGCCCGCTGCGCTGAGGCTTACGCCGTAAGCAGGCGGTTCGCGCAGGCGATCATGGCCCGCAACGCCGACTGTGTGGTGTCCTCGGAGGTCCCCATCGCCCATTCGGCGCGTAATCCGTCAGTGCCCTGAATGAAGGTGGCCGTCAGGTCACCGGACTCCCGCTGGTGAAACCGCAGCGTCTCCATGGCGATTCCGCGTTCGTAGAGCATCGCGGTCAATGCGGCGACCGGTCCCGACGCTGCGGCGGTAGCGGTCTCGATGCGGTCACCGATGGCGATCGTGGCCTGAAACGACCGTGGCTGCGGCCCGATCCGCGACGCAGGCCGGTCGCCATCGACGCATTCCCAGTGGCCCAGCCGCAAGGGTCCCGAGCTGGGGCCGTAGGTGGCGTCGAACGTGTTCCATGACATTCCATCTGCGTCCTCCCTCAGACCCCGCGGCAACGGTATGCCGCCGAAACGATCCGATAGCGGTTCAGAAAGTGTGTGCGCGACGCTGGCGCCGGTGATTGTGATGACGTGCGATGTCATGTGCCGGTTTTCTCAGTGCGGAGGAGGTGACCGACGAGAGGTAGTAGCTTCGACCCACAGCGAGGGGTCGGTCTGGATCAGACCCCGCTGCGGGTTGCTACTACGAGAAGATCTCTACGCACAATCGCCGACACTAGACGGCATCCCGATGTCAGTGCAAGTTCGTTTCACCCTCGGCCGCTAGAGCGGCAGCAGGATGTCCTTCACGCTGGGGTCGGTGGCTAGAAACCGCTGGACAGCGGAGTCCCGGAAGGTGGCGACCAGGTTCCTGATGTTCTCGGTGTCGGCCCACTTCGTGCCGACGGTCAGTTGACCGGCGAACTCGTCGGGTGCGGGCGGAGCGAAGATCTCCTTGCTCAGCGGCACCTTGGCGGCCAGGTAGTACTCGGTGTACCCGACGGCGGCGTCCAGGTCGGGCAGCGACCGCGACTGCGCCGCGAAGTCGAGCAGCGTGAACTTGAGGTGCTTGGGGTTGGTGGCGATGTCCTTTTGCGTCGCTCCCCACTTGTCGGCGCCTGCGTGCAGCGTGATCAAGCCCGCGCGTTCCAGCAGCCACAGGCCCTGCGCCTCGTTGGCGGGATCGGAGTACAACGACACGGTGGCGCCGTCGGGCAGGTGCGAGGGGTCGGTGTACTTGTCCGACCAGATGCCGAAGCCCCAGCGGAACACCGGCGTCGCCGCCGTCTCGCGGAAATCCGGGTTGGCTTCCAGCACCTGCCCGAGCCACAGCTTGTGCTGATAGATCGTGCCCGCCACCTCTCCGTCGCTGACCGCCCGGTTGATGGTGTTGCTGTCCGCCAGACCACGGAAGGCCACTTTGATGCCGTGCCGTGGCGCGACGTCGCGGGCGATGTACTCGATCAGCGCCTGCTCCGCGGCGTTGCCCTCGTTGGTGGCGACGACGAGCGTGGCGCCGGCGATCTCGTTGGCCGACTTGGTATCGCCGAAGAACGCGAATCGCACCCCCACCACCACGGCGACGACCACAACGAGCCCGACGGCGATCCAGACCCACTTGGGCCGCTTCTTGAGCTCGAAGCCGTGGTCGTCTTCTTCGTGCACGGGCGTAGGGGTGGTGGTCATGACGAGGCTCCTAGGCGGTCGGTTGCGCGCTTGCGCGGGGCGTGTGCACGCTTGAGTGGTGTGGTGAACCGCACGAGTGCGTCGCCGGTCAACTGGACGGCCGCGACGGTGATGACGAGGATCACGATGGTGGCCAGCATGACCGTCTGGTCGAACCGCTGATAGCCGTATGTGACTGCGACGTAACCGATTCCGCCGGCGCCGATGGTGCCGGCGATGGCGGAGTACTCGATCATCGCGATGGTGTTGATGGTCAGGCCGCCGAGAATCGAGGGCACCGCCTCGTTGAGTTGGGCGGTCCGGATGATCTGCAGCCGTGAGCCACCCGATGCGCGGGCCACCTGCACCACCGACGGCGGCACCGAGCGCAGCGAGTTCTCCACAATGCGGGTGAAGAATGCCGTGCCGGCCAGCGACATCGGCACCACGGCTGCGGCGATACCAATATTGGTGCCGGTGATCAACCGGGTGAACGGCATGATCGCGGCCATCAGAATGAGGAACGGCAGCGAGCGGCCGATGCTGATCACCCAGCTCAACGGCGTGTGCAACGCCGGGTTCTCGAAGAGGCCGCCGGGAGCGAGGTTGTGCACCAGCGCCCCGAGCGGAACACCGACCAGCACCACGATCGTCATCACGATCCCGACCATGATGAGGGTGTCCAGCAGTGCGGGAAACAGCAGAGCGGGCAGCTCGTTCAACGGAACCTCGGCGTTGGCCAGCATCGTCTCGGTCATGCCACGCCCTGCAGCTCAGCGGCGCTGTTCACCGGGGTGGCCGACAGTCCGTAACGCCCCAGCACCGCCGCGACGCGTCCGGTCAGCTCCGCCGGGACGCCGAGAGTGGCGCTCCCGACGCTGACGCCGGCGACCACCTGCACCGAGGCGCCGAGCACGGCGAGCGGCACGCCGAGCTCGCTGGACGCGCGGCTGATCCAGTCCGCGGGCACCGCGGTCGAGTCGTACAGGACGTGCCATACCTGTTGTCCCACAGCGGGTTGCGCGTCGATCCGGTGCGGCCGCAGCTCTGCCCCCAGCGCCGAGTCCGGGGCGGTCAGCAGGGCGACCAGTCGTCCGGACTCGGTGATGCTGCCGCGGTCAAGCCGGGCCACGGAGTCGGCGATCTTGAGCACTGTGTCCATCTCGTGGGTGATGAACACGATCGACAGGTTCAGGTCGTCGCGAAGCTCGCGCAGCAGGTCGACCACCGACGTCGTGGTGACCGGGTCCAGCCCCGCGGTGGCCTCGTCGGACAGCAGCACCGAGGGCCGCAGCGCCAAGGCGCGGGCGATGCCGACGCGCTGCCGTTGGCCGCCGGACAACTGATACGGGTAGTGCTGCGCACGATGGGCCAGCCCGACGCGCTCGAGCAGCTCGGCCACCCGCTTGCTGATCTCCGCGGCGGTGACCCCGAGGTACTCCAGAGGGAGGGCGACGTTTTCGGCGGCGGTGCGCCGCTCCAGGAGCCCGGCGGACTGGAACACAGTGCCGATCCGCCGCCGCGCCACCCGCAGTTGCCGGCTGGACAGCGTGGTGAGGTCTTCGCCGTTGACGACGACCGATCCCGAGGTCGGCGGCGTCAGGAGGTTGATGCATTGCGCCAGTGTGCTTTTCCCGGCGCCGCTGGGTCCGACCACCGCGAGGATCTCCCCCGCGTCGACCCGGAAATTGATGCGGTCGAGGACGACAATCCGGTCGTTTCCGTGACCGTATACCTTGGTGAGGTCGGTAAGTTCGATCATGTGGGGGTAGTCGTCCTTCGACATCAGCTGTCCAGCAGGGCCAACCGAGACGCTCGCAGAAGCGTTTGTGCCTGAACACCTTTGCAATCAGGGTGAGCCGAGACGCCCTCAGCGCATCGCCCGGACGAACAGTGGGATGAACGGCCGGTGGTGAGCCCGGCCGTCGCGCCGCAACGGCGTGCTGTCCCGCGAGGCGGCATACCACTCGCCTCGGGTGACGGTTGTCAGGTCGAGCCGACGTCCGCACAGGGCCGCGACGGTATGCAGCAGGAGTGTGCCGGTGCGCCCATTGCCTTCCCGGAAGGGATGGATCTGGTTGTAGTCGGCGTACAGCCGGGCGAACTCATACGCCAGACCGGCCGCATCCAGGCCCGAGCCGGTCGCGGCCAGCATCCTGGCGCCCCCCTCGAGCTCCGCCATCGCTGCGGGGAGCGTGGATCGCCTGGCGAAAACCGTCTCCCCGAGCCGCAGCTCGGTGATCCGGTACGAACCGGCCCACGGGTACACGTCGGCGAACACGTGCTGGTGGAGCACGCGGGCGTCCACCTCCTGCGCGCCGATCGCGACGTCGGTCAGCTTGCGGTGCCATTGCAGAATGCGGCCGGCGGTGGCGACGAACTCGAGGGCCTGCAGCATCGCACGTGTCTGTGCACCGAAGTTGTTGCGGAGCAACGCCGTTCCCGGAATCAGGTACGGCCGGCGCCGACGGAAGACGCGATGGAGATCGCGGACCGGCGGGCGGGCGGCCGGTGGGTGGCGAACCAGGTACGCGCCCAGGTACTCACCGAAGGCCACTTCGTCGCGGGCCAGCGCCACCAGGGCGCCGATGTCATCATCGATCGGTTGCCAACCCTCCAACCGTTCGGCCGCCACCGTCTGGTCGACGGCGTGGCGGAGCGACGCGGGCAGTGCGTCACGTGGGCCGGCCATCGCTCCTCAACGGAACGAGGACGTCGATGCCAGGAAATTCAGCTTGCGCC
Source organism: Mycobacterium sp. (assembly GCA_025965815.1). Classification (GTDB taxonomy): domain Bacteria; phylum Actinomycetota; class Actinomycetes; order Mycobacteriales; family Mycobacteriaceae; genus Mycobacterium. The sequence goes on along the minus strand of JAOPWF010000271.1, from coordinate 4,128 downwards.
TGATGCCGCCGAGTTCCCGCCCGACGGTGCGCAGGGCCGCGCGTTCCTGCGGCGCCAGTTCCGACAACGAGACCCGCTCGGTGACCCGCTCCCCCTTGATCCAGCCCCCTGCCCGGGTTCGCCAGCGCGCCCGCGACAGCGACTCGTAACAGTCGCGCAGGATGGCCGCGTCGTCTGTGTCGAGGATCTTGGCGGCCGCCGCGTCGTTCAGTCGATCCAGCGTGGACATCGCACCCGAGGCGGCCGACAACGCGGCCCACCTCGCGATCTTCACGATGGGATCCACCGCGGCAACTTTGAGATCAACGCTGTCGTCCTGGGTGGCGAACACCCGCAACCGCGACGGAATGGTGGCCCGCGCCGCGATGGCGTCCTGCAGCATCGCCCGGCGGCCCTCCGGGTGCCGCCGCGCCGCCTCGACGGTCTGGGCGCGTAGTTCGTCGTCGGCGCCGTTGACGCGGTGGATGACCCCTTTCAGATCCGCCAACAGTCCCGTCATCACCACACCGCGATCCTTCGCGGGCTCGGCGCACCACCGCCCTATCCCTTCGGCCCAGCTGGAACGCCTGCGGCAGAACCGGCCGCGGCTTGCGAGCACGCCGTTGGCGTCGGCAGGCAGGCCAGCGCTCTCCAGCATCGCCTGTGCATCGGCGGCCAGTGCCGGGACGGCTGACTTGCCCGCCTCGTCGACCCCGTCGTCCAGCGCGATCAAGGTCTCGAAGTCCGAGCCGGGGATGGCCTCACCACGGGCGATGCTGCCGGATACGAACCAGGTCCAGCCCAGCTGCCGGTCGTGGGCGACCAGCCGTGCCGCCGCGGCGACGGAATGCCGCATCACCTCCGACCACGCGGCAGCCAGCGTCGGCGTCGGGGTATGCGGGTTGAGCTCGGTCACCAGCGCCTGCCGCGCCCGTTCCACGGAGCCGCGCAGCGCAGCCTCGTCGCCGACACCGTCGATGTCCGCGATCGTCGCGGCTATCTCGCGCTCCGAGTGCAACACTCATAACCCCCAACGGCGAAACGTCTTGTTTGGTATGCCGAATTGGTCGATCACCTTGCCGCAGATCTGGTTCAGCAGATCGTCGATGGTCTGCGGCTGATGGTAGAAGGCCAGCACCGGAGGCAGGATCGTTCCACCGGCGAGGGTGACGGTCCGCATGTTCTCGATATGGATCAGATTCAGCGGTGTCTCGCGGGCCACCAGCACGAGACGCCGACGTTCCTTCAGCGTGACATCCGCGGCGCGGGTCAGGAGATTGTCGGAGTTACCGGTGGCAACGGCCGCGAGCGTACGCATCGAACACGGCACGACGACCATCCCGAGGGTCTCGAACGATCCGGACGATATCGCCGCCCCCATGTCCCGGGCGTCGTAGACGACATCCGCCAACGCCGCCACCTCGGCGGGGTCGCGGCGCAGTTCCAGTTCGATGCTGCGGAGCGCACCCTGCGACATCACCAGATGGGTTTCGTAGGCGCCCAGCTGACGGGATATCTCCAGGAACCGAACGGCGAGCTGTGGAGCGCTGGACCCCGACACCCCCACGACCAGCCGATGCTCGCGATGCCGACCCGCTTCGATACCCATCCGCGAGTTATACAGCTTCTCCGCCACCACCGTGCCGCGCTTTCCGTCCCAGCGCGCACCTGCGGTTCATCGCTGGCAACATCAGGCTCTACACTGGCGGCAATCTGCCGCGCTTGGTCACACAGTTGTGACCCGCAGGAAACCTCCACAACAAATAGCCGCGATGATTTCTATCGCACGACAGATATTCCGGCCGGATCGTCCCTACGCCGCCGTAGCCAGATCCTTCACAACAGGAGAAGTGCATGACGGGCCTAGTGCGTCTCCTCGGCGGGTTACTGAGGCAGGCCGAACGGGTTTCGTCCGGCGGCGACCTGGCCGCCCAGATCGATCAGGTCGACCGCCGCGGCGTGCAGCCGTTCGCCGGCGTCCTGCGGGGCCAGCCCGGCCAGGTAGCGCGCCCAGGTGCCCTCGATCACCACGCCCAGCTTCAGGCAGGCCAACGCCAGATACCAGTCCAGATGCTCGGTTTCGCGACCGCCGGCGTCGAGGTAGGCGTCCAGCAGTTCCGGGCGGCTGGCCAGGCCGCCGAGCGCCGACAGCTTCTCACCCGCCCCCAGCGGATCGGGCCCGACCGGCCAACAGATCAGCATCCAGCCCAGGTCGAGCAGGGGGTCGCCGATCGTGCACATCTCCCAGTCGACGAACGCGGCCACTTCCGGGCGGTCCCGCCGCAACATCGTGTTGTTCAGATGGATGTCGCCGTGCATGATGCCCGGCCCGGAATCCGGCGGCCGCCGCGATTCCAACCAGTCGGCAAGCTCGTCGACACCGGGAAGTGAGTCGTGCGCATAGTTCTCCTGCTGGCGGTACAGGTGCACCGCCGACCGCCATTGCGGAACCTGACGAGCCAGGAACGATCCGGGCCGCCTGATCGCCGCCAACGGGCTGCGCTCCCAGGGGACCTGGCCGAGCTTGACCACATCGGCGGCATATGACAGCCCCACCAGGTGCCGGGCCGCCGCATCATCGACGTAGGTGTGGCTGATCTCGCTGCCCGGGTTGAAACCGTCGATCTCCTCCATCAGGTAGAACACGACACCGAGCACGTCGACGTCCTCGCAGCCGGCTACGAACCCGGGATGGGGAACCGTGCTGCCGGCCAGCGTCCGCAGCACCGCGATCTCGCGCAGCATCGTCTTGTCGCTGGTCGGCCTGGGGTGAGCGGGCGGACGCCGCAGCACCAGGGTGCGGTCGTCGATGCGCAGCCGGACCACGATGTTCTGCGTCCCGCCCGCCAGCGGTTCGACATCGGTCAGCTCAGTGCCGATGCCCTGTTCACGTATCCAGGTCCGCAGCGCCGCCTGGGCCGCATCGCTGAGGGTCTCGCTGGTGTCGGTCCTGTCAGTCATCGGTGCCCTCGTGACGGCAGGACCGCCATCTCCTCAGCAGATCCGTGGAAGTTGCTCGCCCAGTTCGCGTTCGATCACGCGCGTGGTTCCGAACCGGGTCTTGCCCACTGCCATGCCCGGGTGTTCGGTCACCACCCGACCGATGACGGCGGCGTTCACCCCTTCCGGCCGCGCACGCATCGCCGTCAGCACCGCGTCGGTGTCGGCAGGGTCGACGAACGCGACCAGCTTGCCTTCATTGGCCACCTGCAGTGGATCCAGGCCCAGGAAGCTGCAGGCGGACGAGACGGTGTCGGGTACCGGGATGGCGCCTTCGTCGAGCTCCACACCGACCGATGCCGCGCGGGCGATCTCGACGACCGCGGCCACCAGGCCACCACGGGTCGGGTCACGCAGGGCGTGCACGTCACCGGCCGCCAGCATGGCGGCGACCAACCGGTGCAGGGGCGCGCTGTCGGTCTTGACCGTGGTCCCGAAGTCGATGCCTTCGCGCACGCTCATGATCGCCACGCCGTGCTCGCCGATGTTCCCGGACACGATGATCTGGTCCCCGGGACGCGCCCTCTCCGGCCCGATGTCCACGCCGTCGGGCACCACCCCCACTCCCGCGGTGTTGACGAAAAGCTGGTCGCCGTTGCCCATTCCGACCACCTTGGTGTCGCCGGTGACAATGCCGACCCCGGCGTTGTCAGCCGCCTTGCCCATCGTCTGGGCGATCCGGCCCAGCACCTCGAGCTCGAGACCCTCCTCGAGGATGAACCCGGCGGTCAGGGCCAACGGCTGGGCTCCGCTCATCGCGAGATCGTTCACGGTGCCATTGACCGCCAGGTCCCCGATGTTGCCACCGGGAAAGAAAAGCGGCTGTACCACATAGGAATCCGTGGAGATGGCGATCCGCCCGCCGGTCACCTCGAGAATGGCCGAGTCGCGGCTCGGGCCGCCTCCCGAACCGAACGCCGGCAGGAACAGGTTGTCGATGAGTTCCTCGGACAGCACGCCGCCGCCGCCGTGGCCCAGCACGATCCGTTTCGTCTCGCGCAGCGGCAACGGGCACACCCAGTCCGCGGGGTCGATCGCAGAGAGTGTTTCCCGGGTCGCTTCGCTCCAAACCTCCGAAGGCTCCTCAGGCATGGGCCACTTCTGCTGTCTCCAGCCGCCGGAACTGGTAGTAGGCGGCGCACGCCCCTT
>JAOPWF010000236.1 GCA_025965815.1 Mycobacterium sp. | reverse complement strand
TGCCGGGCCGTCGCTGACCGCACCGCCGAGCACCAGCGCTTCCCGTCCGCCACTCACCACAAAGTCACCAACGCGGGCACTGACACCCCCACCACCGGACACCCCGATAGCCGGTGTGATCGCGTGGATCGAAGCGGGCACTCCGGTCGATGCCGCGGGCTTTCACAGTGCCACCCGCGACGGGGCCACGACACAGTTGGGTGACGACGTTGCGTTCACCACACCGTCGGGCAAAACCACCTGTATGACCGATGCGAAGCACAGTGGCGGCGCGCTGGCCTGCCTGGTGCAGCTCGCCGACCCGCCGCCGCGGCCGCAGGACGCCTACGGCGAGTGGATCGGTGGATGGGTCGATTTCGACGGCTCCACCATCGAGGTCGGCTCGGTCCACGGCGACCCCGGGCGGTTCAGCGACGGTGACGGTCCGCAACTGGCCTACGGTGACTCACTGTCATTCGGCGACTACCGGTGCCGTACCGATCCGGTCGGGCTGTACTGCGTGAACTATGCCCACCAGTCAGCGGTCCGGTTCAGTGACGCCGGAATCGCGCCGTACGCGTGCGCCAAGCAGGTCACCCCGCCGGCCGATATCGGTGTGAAGTTCGTCTGCTAGCCGCCGACGACCCGGGTGGCCCGGATAGGCGCTTATCCGGTCGGCCGCGCGCGTGACCGTGACCGTGCCCGGTCGGGGTAGATCTGGGTCATCCCCACCGCACCGACGCTCACCACGACCGGTATCACCCAGTCGGTCCAGTCGCCGGTCGACGGCGCCTTGGCCGCGAGGAATCCCAGAACCGCAGTCAGCGCGAACACCAGCCCCCACATCAGTGTCAGGACGCGGTTCGTGCTTCTGAACGCCGACTTCTCCCACTCATGCTGCGGCGCCGACTCACGGGATTACTGCTCCGTGAACGGTACGAACACCAGGGAGCCGAGTGCCATCACGGTCAGCACGCCGCTGGAGAGCGTGGTGGAGTACGTGTCCATCCAGTCCCGGTCATGGGCACCGACGATCATTGCGGCCAGCGTCACCGCGACGAAGAACACGATTGTCACGACGTCGAGTAGCTTGGGACCGCTCCGCCCCATCGACACCCCGAGGATGATCGCGGAGATCACCGCGCACAGCGCGCCGTACAGCCAGGTACTTGGGCCACCAGCCACCACCCAGTAGATGATCCACGGTACGAACCCCACGAAGGGGCTCAGCTTGACCGCCGAACGACGTTCATGCGGAATGCCACGCGGAATCAGCCGGCCGTTACGCGACGCCCTTCTGCTTCAGCAACGGCAGCACGCCCTCGGCAAACCAGTACGCTTCCTCCAGATGCGGGTAGCCGGACAGGATGAACTCATCGAAACCCAGCGAGTGGTACTCGTAGATGAGGTTCGCGACTTCCTCGTGGCTGCCCACCAGAGCGGTGCCTGCGCCGCCGCGGACCAGGCCCACGCCGGCCCACAGGTTCGGGTAGATCTCCAGCTGGTCCACGCGGCCGCCGTGCAGGGCGGTCATCCGACGCTGTCCTTCGGACTCCGACTTGGCATGCAGCGCAGTCGCTTTGGCGATCTGATCGGGGCTGAGCTCACCGACCAACTCGTCGGCGACCGCCCAGGCTGCGGCTGACGTGTCGCGGCTGATGGTGTGCAGCCGGATACCGAAGCGAATATTCCTACCGCGGGCCGCGGCCAGCGCGCGAACCTGCTCCACCTTGGCCGCCGCCGCCTGCGGCGGTTCGCCCCAGGTGAGGTAGACATCGACGAACTCGGCGGCGATCGGCAGCGCCGCCGGCGACGAACCGCCGAAATAGATCTGCGGCAACGGATCCGGCGGCGTCGAGACCCGGCCATCGGATACCTTGTAGTACTTGCCGTCGAAGTCGACCGACTCCTGACTCCAGATCGACGTCACAATGTCCAGGAATTCGCCGGTGCGGGCGTAACGCTCGTCGTGGCCGAGCCAGTCACCGAACCTGCGCTGCTCGACGTCGTCGCCGCCGCTGACGATGTTGAGCAGTACCCGCCCCTCGGAGAACCGCTGCAGGGTCGCTGTCTGCTGCGCGGCCAGGGTGGGCGGCACCAGACCGGGCCGGAACGCGACCAGGAACTTCAGCCGTTCGGTCTCGGCGAGCAGCGCGGCAGAGGTCAGCCAGGCATCTTCGCACCAGGTCCCGGTCGGTGTGAGCACCCCCTCGTAGCCGAGCCGGTCGGCGGCGCGGGCCACCTCGGCCAGGTAGCGACGACTCGGCTCGCGGTACCCGTCCGGCAGGATGTGGTGCGACGACGCGTGCGACGCTCCGACGATCGAGCGGCTGTCACCGTTGGTGGGCAGGAACCAGAAAAACTTCGCCGGCATTGTGTCTCCTAGTTGGTGCTGATGAGCAACGGCTTGAGGGTGTCGTTGTAGCGGCGGTCGACCCAGTCGGCGAACTTCGGGGACGACTGGATCTGCCCCGACGCGGCGAACAGGTCGGCAAGCCGCTGCTCGGATGCCACCACGTCGTCGTCGAGCGCGGTGGGCAGCCGCAGGCTGCGGCTTTGTGACACCGCCGCCACCTTCGGATCGAGTCCGACCGCGGCAGCGTAGCTTTCGGCCCATTGCGGCGGATGGTCCTGCGCCCATCGTGCGGCCTTCTCGAAGCGCACCAGCAGATCGGCCAGCGCCGTGTTGCGCTTCGGATCAGCCAGTGCCTGGTCGGAAGCGATTCCGAACCAGTAGCCGTTGGTGACATCCTTTGCCGCCGCGATGCTGCGCACCTGCAACTGCTGCTCCGCCTGGGCGGTGTACGGATCCCAGATGGCCCACGCATCGGCCTCGCCCCGGGTGAACGCCGACAACGCATCGGCGGGCTGCAGGAACACCAGGTGCACGTCGGAGGGCTTCAGGCCCGCCTTGTCCAGCTGGCCGAGCACATTGCCGTGCGCGGAGCTGCCCTTGCCGACAGCGATGGTCCTCCCGCGCAGGTCGGCCACCGACTTGATCGGCGAATCGGCTTTCACCAGCATCTGGTCCCCCACCCCACCGCCGTCGTAGGCGGCGACGACCTTCACCTTCGCGTTGGACGCCGCACCGAAGATGGGCGGGGTGTTGCCGGTGATCGCGAAATCTATCTTGCCCGCGCTGGCCGCCTCCACCTGCGGCGGTCCAGAGGTGAACGTGGAGAACACGACCTGATACGGCAGGTTATCCAGCGCCCCTGCCGCGCGCAGCAGCGACTCGGTGCCGCCCTTCTGGTCACCGACCTGCAGGGTGAGCCCGGCAAGGTCGGACAGCGGGACAGTCGCCGGGGCTTGCTGAGCTCCCGAGTTATTCTGTCGCGAGACGCAACTCGTCAGCAGAGCCGTCAGCGCCAGTACTGCGCCGATGCGGACGGCGAACGTTCGCCGATTATTCGACATGACAGTCCTCTTCTGTGACAGGGGATGTGGTCAGAGCCGGACGCCGAGCTTGTCGAGCAACTCGGCCCGGTAATGCTCGGTACGCGCGGACGGATCGCCGGGTGACCGGCGTGGCTCGCCGATGTCAAGGGCATGCACCACCCGGCCGTCGTCGAGTACCAGCACCTTGTCCGCGAGGGCGACCGCCTCGTCGACGTCGTGGGTCACCAGCAGCACGCCGAATCCATGCCGCCGCCACAGATCCAGCAGCAGCGAGCGCATGGTCAGCCGCGTCAGTGCGTCCAGGGCGCCGAACGGCTCGTCGAGCAGCAGTAACTTCGGCTCGGCGACCAGTGCCCGCGCCAGCGAAACGCGTTGCGCCTGACCGCCGGACAGCGTCGACGGCCACACCCCGGCACGGTCGGCCAGACCGACATCGGCCAGCGCCCCGTCGGCGCGGGCCTGCGCCTCGGCCTTGGACAGCCGGCTGCGGGTCAGTCCGTGGGTCACGTTGGTGCGGACATCGCGCCATGGGAACAGCCGGGGTTCCTGGAAAGCGAGCGCCGGCGCGCCGGCGACGACGCGTTCGCCGGTGTGGTCAGCGGCCAGCCCCGCGAGCACCCGCAGCACGGTGGACTTGCCCGAGCCGCTGCGGCCGACCAGGGCGACGATCTCGCCGCGGCGGATCTGGATCGTGACGTCGGTCAGCACCTGGTGGTCGCCATACCACTTGTCCACGTTCCGCAGTTCGCCCGCGATCTGGGTGGCCCGCTCGGAGGTGACGGTCATGAGCGGTACCTCAGTGCGCGCTGCTCCATCACGCGCACGACGGCGTCGGTGGCGATGCCGAGCAGTGCGTAGATGATGAGGCCGAAGATGATGATGTCGATGCGCAGGAAGTCCCGCGCGTTGTTGATCAGGAAACCAATCCCTTTGTCCGCGTTGATCTGCTCGGCCACGATGAGCGTCAGCCACGCGATGGCCAGCGATTGCCGCAGTCCGACCAGCACCTGTGGTGCCGCGGCCGGAATGATGATGGTGCGCAGCCGCTGCCAGAACGAAAAGCCCAGGACCTGAGCCGTTTCGAAGAGTTTCGGGTCCACCTGGCGGATCGCCGAGAAGGTGTTGAGGTAGAGCGGAAAGCTCACTCCGAGCGCTACCAGCAGCACCTTGGGCAGCTCGCCTATGCCGAACCAGAGGATGAACAGCGGAATGAGTCCCAGGTGTGGCAGCGCCCGAACCATCTGCATCGGTGGGTCGACCGTCGCCTCGAACCACCGTGACAGCCCGACCGCGGTCCCGAGCGCCACGCCGATGAAGCCGCCGAGCAGCAGTCCCTCGGTGACGCGCAGGCCCGACACCCGCAGCGCGTCGGCGAGCTGCCCGTTACGCACCAACTCGACACCGGCATCGAGGATCAACGACGGTGCCGGTAGGACGTCCTGCGGGATCAGGCCGATGGCACTGCCGAGCTGCCACAGACCGAGCAGCACCAGCGGCGACACCACCCGGATCACGCTCCACTTACGGTGCGTCCACCTACCGGCTGCGGGCCCGGCCGCCACCACAGAAGCGGCAGCCAGCTCGATGGGGCTGGTCACGGACCGAGGCTAGGTGGCGACCCGGTGCGTGGTAAGGGTTTGATTCCGCGTGAGATTAAGGGCATAAAACGGACGACCCCGCCGGTGACCGTTGAAAACGATCAGACCGGCAGGGCCGTTTGTGGGATAGATCTATTCAATTGTCAGCATCGTCGCGGGTTGATTTAACCGAAGCGGGTGTTGCCGACCACGACGACCGCGATGACCTGCTGGCCGTTGATGGTGGACCGCCCGTGTCCGTTCTGCAGGTCGACGAGCTGAGCGGCCTGCTGAAGCTTCCGCTTGTTGCGAACCTGGTCGCGGAACTGCTGGTCCTTCAGGACGTTCAATTCGGCCTGCTCGAAGTCGCGGCCACTGACGCCGCCGTTGAACTGGACACCGATCGCCGACCCGTTGGGGCGGACCACCCACGATGCGCGGGCGCCGTTCAGATCGGCGGTGTACATACCGGCCGGAGCCTCGACCGCGGGCGCGGCGAAGTTGTACGTGATGCCGTTCATCATCAGGTCGCCCTTGACATCGGAGCCGTCGAACGACGCCTTGAGGGTGTCCTTGAACTTGGATGTGATGTCGATCTTTCCGTCGGCCTGGTTACCGAAGAACCATGCTTCGTCGTCGGTGCCGTTGCAGGCGTAGGCGGTGACGTCAGCACCGTCGACGGCGACGCCGATGGTCATGGTCTTGCCGTCCGCTGACTTCATGTCAGCGATGTACTTCGCCGACGCCGGGAAGGGCTTGGCGGTCGCCGCCGGTGCGGTCGTCTGAGTGGACGTGGCTTCGGTGGACGAATCACCGGAGCAGGCGGACAGGGTGCCAACGGCGATGATGGCGCTGACGCCCAGGATCAGGGTGCGGGTGTGCTTTCTCATCTGACCAGCATGGATGGCGCCGCGCGCTGTTACATGAAGAATGTATGGAGATTCCGTGGAGATATGTGGGACTCACTGATTCCCGGGTCGCTGCGCTCCTGCCCTCCGAGCGGACGCGGAAGCCGTCGCTCACTCGGCGAGGAACGCGCTGATTTCGTCGCGGAAGACTTGCCAGGCCGGTTCGGTGGCAGTGAGCAGGTGGTTCTTACTCGACAGCGCCACCAACCGCGAGTCCGCGATGAGGGCGGCCAACTCCTCCCCGGCGCGCATCGGCACTCGGTGGTCGTCGCGTGAGTGCATGATCAGCGTCGGGCAGGCCACCTGCCGCGCCTGCTCGCGCACATCGATACGGGCGAACTCCTCGAGGAAGTGCACTGCGTTCTCCGGCGAGGTGGTGCGCCGCTGCAACTGGTCGAAGGCGGCCCAGTCGGCGCGGCTGCCGTCCGGCAGGAACTGGGCGGCGAATACCTGTCGGAACGCCGGGTCGTCACGGCCCCAGCCCACCCGGGCGAGGTCGAGATCCAGGGCCGCCGCGCGTTGTTCCTCCTCACCGACGGCCCGCACGGCGCGCCCTCGCGCGTACGCACTGCACAGCACCAGGCTACTCACCCGGTCGGGATGACGTGCGGCGTACGCCACCGCGACTGCCCCGCCCTGGGACACGCCGAGCAGTGGGAAGCGTTCCAGGCCCAGTGCCTCGACCACCGATTCGAGGTCGGCGACCCAGTCGTCGAAGCCGAAATCTGTTGCTTCCCAATCAGATAGTCCGCACCCGCGCTCGTCGTACCGGATGAAGGTGTGATCGAGGGAGAGATCGCTGACCCAGTGCTGCCACACCGGGCTCTCTATGTCGTAGCCGAGATGCGTCATCCAGTTCGCGGCCCGCACCAGCGGCGGCCCGTCTCCGGACACCGCGTAGGCGAGCCGAACCCCGTCGGCCGCACGGCAGAACGCGATGTGCTGCCGGGTCGGGGCAGGTGCAGGCGGCGGTTCGGGCGGTGTCACGTCACGGGTGGCGGTGACCGTGCCGACGAACTGGTAGCCGCGACCGCGAACGGTCCTGATGTAGGACTGTGACTCGCCGTCGTCGCCGAGTGCGCGACGAACGGCCTTGATACGGCTGGTGAGTGCCGCCTCGCCGACGAAGCGCCCACCCCACACGGTGTCGAACAGCTCATCCTTGGTGACGACGCGTTGATGGTTGCCGACGAGTTGCACCATCACGTCGAACACCTGCGGCTCGACGCGGATCACGGTGTTCTGACGGCGCAATTCGTAGCGCTGGGTGTCCAGGACGAACTCACCGAAACGCCACACCCCGGGTTCGTCCGAGCTGGCCGCTGGTGGATCGGCGGACGCAGAATCTGGTGAAGACAAGGCCAAGGCCTTCCCATCGCTACGACTTCGTTGGTGGTCATCGTAGGCGCTGCGGCATTGCCGAGGCGTCTGGCGGCGAAGACCTGCCGCGAATTGGGCGACACGTCAGGATGAACCATGCCCAAACTCGTGATCGACGGCGCCGCCATCGCAACGGTGGACGCGTCGGCTATCGAATACTCCTCCGGTTACCTCGTCGTCGAGGACGCAGTGATCTCCGCGGTCGGTGAGGGGCCCGCACCGGAGGTTTCCGGCGCGACCGTCGTCGACGGCCGCGGTTGCCTGGCCACACCGGGGTTCGTCAACACCCACCACCACCTGTACCAGTGGATCACCCGCGGCTACGCCCAGGACGGAACCCTGTTCCAATGGCTGACCACCCTGTATCCGCTCTGGGGTCAACTCGACGCCGAACTCGAATTCGACGCTGCCAGTGCGGCACTGGCCGCGCTGGCGCTGACCGGATGCACGACAACGATGGACCACCACTACGTCTTTCCGCACGGCGGTGGCGACGTGCTCGGCGCCGAAATCGCGGCGACGCAACGCATCGGGCTGCGATTTCACCCGACCCGTGGGTCGATGGATCTCGGCAAGTCATCGGGCGGCCTGCCGCCGGACAACGTCGTCGAGGACATCGACGCGATTCTCGCGGCCAGCCAGGAGGCGGTCGCCAAACACCACGACCCCGCCTTCGACTCAAAGCTGCGGATCGCGTTGGCGCCGTGTTCTCCGTTTTCGGTCACCGGGGACCTGATGCGCCAGTCGGCGGTGCTGGCCCGCGACCTCGGGGTCCGGCTGCACACCCACCTGTGCGAGACGCTCGACGAGGAGGAGTACTGCCTTGAGCACTTCGGCGCCCGCCCCGTCGACTATGTCGAGTCGCTGGGCTGGTTGGGCGAGGACGTCTGGCTGGCTCACTGCGTGCACCTGTCGGAGTCGGACATCGCCAAGTTCGCCGCCACCGGAACCGGGGTGGCGCACTGCCCCAGCTCCAACGGCCGGCTGGGGTCGGGTATCGCCGCGATCCCCGAGCTCCTGGGGGCCGGCGTTGCGGTCGGACTCGGTGTGGACGGTGTCGCCTCCAACGAGAACGGCGGCCTGTCCACCGAGCTTCGCGAGGCGTTGTTGGCGGCGCGGTTCAGGCTCGGGCCGCAGGCGCTCACCGCCCGGCAGTCGTTGCAGATGGCGACCATGGGTGGGGCCGCATGCCTGGGACGCTCGGGTGAGCTGGGCTCGTTGGAGCCCGGAAAGCTGGCCGACATCGCCGTGTGGGACCTCAACGGCCTGGGACACGCCGATATCGACGACCCGGTGTGCGCACTGGTGTTCGGTCCGCCGGCCCCGCTGCGGTTGTTGCTGGTCGGCGGCGACGCGGTGGTTTCCGACGGTGAATTGCGCACGGCGGACACCGCGGCGCTGGCGGGCGCGGCACGCGACGCCGCCAGGGCGCTGCGCAGCCGTGCGGACGCCTGAGCCGCGGCTAGCGCCAGCCGTCGGCCGCCTTGGCGGCGCGCATCAACGCCTCGCACAGGTCACGCAGTTCCGCGCCTTCGGCCCCCTCATCAATGGCCGTTGCGACGTCCTCAGCGGCGCATCGAACCTGGTAGACGCGGTCGGAGAGCTCAGCCGCCTCGTCGGGGGACAGCACCACCGAATCCGGCGAAAGCGAGGTGCCCTTCACGACGGCGCGTTGTTCGTAGGCACGCTGCCTGCAGGACTGACGGCAATACTGGCGGCGACGTCCCATTCCGACGTCTGCGACTTCGCGTCCGCACCATCGGCACGGCTGAGAACGAGTTCGACGTCCCACGGATCACGACTGTAGACCGCCGACTGCGCGGATCCCGGTATCATTGAGAGTTGGCCGGGAACCGCGCGTCGCGGTTTTACGTTAAGAGTCCGGACAAGTTTTCTTATGAGGAGTGTTGACGATGGCTGATCGCGTCCTGAGGGGCAGTCGCCTCGGAGCCGTGAGCTACGAGACGGACCGCAACCACGACTTGGCGCCGCGTCAGGTTGCGCGCTACCGCACCGAGAACGGTGAGGAGTTCGACGTCCCGTTCGCCGACGACGCCGAGATCCCGGGCACCTGGCTGTGCCGCAACGGCATGGAAGGCACCCTGATCGAGGGTGACCTGCCTGAGCCCAAGAAGGTCAAGCCGCCGCGCACCCACTGGGACATGCTGCTGGAGCGCCGCTCTGTCGAGGAACTCGACGAGTTGCTCAAGGAGCGGCTCGACATCATCAAGACGCGCCGCCGCGGTAGCTGACCCTTACCGCACAACGCCGCGGGCGCGGTCCATGCGCCCCTTGATCCCCCACTGGGCGATCTTCACCACTGCTTCGCGCATGGTCGAGCCGCTCATTTTCGACACGCCGAACTCGCGTTCGACGAAGGTGATCGGTACCTCGACGACGGTGAAGCCGTTGTTCACGGTGCGCCAGGTCAGGTCGACCTGGAAGCCGTAGCCTTTGGAATCCACGCTGGCCAGGTCGATCTTCTCCAGGACCTCACGCCGATAGGCGCGATAGCCGGCCGTGACGTCATTGATGTCGACACCGAGCAGCACACGCGAGTAGGTGTTCGCGGTGCGCGACAGCGCCAGCCGACGCCACGGCCAGTTGCGCACCACGCCGCCGTGGACGTACCGCGATCCGATCGCCAGGTCGGCACCGGCGTCGACGGCGTCGAGCAGCCGGTGCAGCTCCTCGGGGGCGTGGCTGCCATCGGCGTCCATCTCCACGAGCACCGAATACTGCCTGTTCAAACCCCACGCGAAGCCGGCGAGGTACGCCGCCCCGAGCCCCTCTTTGTTTGTGCGGTGCAGCACGTGCACGCGGTCCGAGTCGGCCAGCGCGAGCTCGTCCGCCAGCGCACCGGTGCCGTCGGGGCTGTCGTCGTCCACGATCAGCACATGCACTTCCGGCAGCGCCTTATGGACTCGCCCAAGGATCAACGGCAGGTTCTCCCGCTCGTTGTAGGTGGGGATGATCACCAGGGTGCGCTGACTCGGGCGATCGCTTCGCTGCTGCCCCTGCGACGCCGGCTGGCCGGTGGTCATGTGGCTCCTCTGTCATTACCGCCCGCATCGGGACGGGCGTGTCTGCCGCCTTGGCTCGGCGTGTCATGGCCGCCCTCCTCTGGCGGGGCGTCGTCCTCGGGCGCGTCGGGCTCGGTGGCCGGCTTACGCTGAGCGCGACGAATCAGCTGTACGAAGCCCCCATTGTGCAGTATCGCGGCAACCAGAGCCGCACACCCCATGGCGATGAGCAGCCACTGCACGACCGGTCCCCACCTGGTCGCCGGGGTGAGCCCGGTCTTGAGGCGAACCTGGTTGTCGAGGAAAGCGGGCTCGAAGAACGCCGTCGTCGCCAGTTCGCGACCGTCCGGGGCCACGATCGCGCTGATGCCGGTCGTTCCCGCGACGACGACGTACCGGTCATGCTCGACGGCACGCTCCCTGGCGAAGGCCAGTTGCTGTTCGCTCATGGCCTCGTTGAACGTGGCGTTGTTGGTCGGCACGGCGAGCAATTGGGCGCCGTTGAGCACGGACTCCCGGGCGGCGCGGTCGAAGATCACTTCCCAGCAGGTGGTGACCCCTACCGGCACTCCGGCGGCGCGGACTACCCCGGTCCCGTGGCCGGGCGCGAAGTAGCCCACCCGGTCGGCGAAGGACGACAAGTGCGAGAAGAAGCCGCGCCACGGCAGGTATTCGCCGAATGGCATCACGATCTGTTTGTCGTGGCGGTCGCCGGGGCCGGAGGTGGGCTCCCAGACGATCACCGAGTTCGTGGAGACGGGGTTCTCCGGGCTGTAGCCGGGTGCGGCCAGCACTGCGCCGACCAGGATCGGTGCCCCGATGGATTGAGCCGCGACGGTGATCTGCTCGGCGGCGTCGGGGTTCACCAGCGGGTCGATGTCCGAGGAGTTCTCCGGCCAGATGACGAACTGGGGCTGCGGCGCACGTCCGGCGTGTACTTCGTCGGCGAGCCGGAGCGTCTCGCGGACGTGGTAGTCGAGCACCGCGCGGCGTTGGGCGTTGAACTCTAGGCCCAGCCGCGGGACGTTGCCCTGCACCGCGGCGACCGTGACCGACTGGTCATTGCCCGCGCCCATACCCGACTGGCGTACGTGGGGCCAGATCGCGGCCGTCGAGAACAGTACGAAGCAGATGCACAATCCGGGCAGCACCACCGCCGGCGGCGTAGACGACCTGCCCTTGCCGGCGCACCGGCCCCGGTCCCCGCGCTGCCACCACCCGACGACCTCGATGACGATGGCGGCGAGGCTGAAGCCGGTGAGCACCACCGCGAACGACAGCAGCGGCACTCCCCCGATCTGCGCGATCGACAGGAACGGGCCGCCGGCCTGGCCGAAACCGACCACGCCCCAGGGAAATCCACCGAACGGCACCGTCGACTTGGCCCACTCCTGCGCGGCCCACAGGGCGGCGAACCAGAGCGGCCAGCCGGGCAGCCGACGCACCCAGACCGCCAGCAGTCCGAATAGCCCCGGGAAAACCGCTTCAACCACGGCCAGTGCCAACCAGGGACCGACGCCGACGAGCTGACCGGTCCACGGCAGCAGCGGGATGTAGAACGCCAGCCCGAAGAGGAATCCGTATCCGAGGCCACCGGCCAGCCTCGTCGACTCGCGGGTCAGCACCCACGCCAGTAGGGCGAACGCGACGATCGCGGTGTACCACCAGCCGAACGGCGGGAAGCTGAGGCACAGCAGCAGTCCGGCCGCGACCGAGGCGCCGAGCTCGGGTAGCCGGCGCAGCACCGCAGCACCGAAGCGGCTGCGGCGAGACGGCGTCGCCGGCAGGTCCACGGGGTCGGCCGGCGGTACTGTCAGGTCCGGTTCGACACCCTCCTCGAGTTCGCCCGAATCATCGGCCAGCACCGGTATGGCGTCGGTGTCGTCGTCCGCGCGGGACCACGCGCGCCGTCTGGTGGCTCTAGCCATGGATCACCGCACCTCGGTGAACGGTCTGCCGGCACCGTGGCAAGCGGTCGTCACTGCCCAGCCGCGGCAGCGCGGGCACCCGTGAGCGCGGATCGGTGGACCACCGCTGCATGGCATTCGCGGGAGCGCTCACCTCGAGGTCGTCGACGTCCCACACTGCATAGGACGCCGGGGCACCCGGGACCAGGGTGCCGGTGACACCGTCGCGCACGCCGGCGGCACGCCACGCGCCGCGGGTGGCGGCGCCGAACGCGGCCCGCGCCGATATCGCGCTGCTTGGCGTCTGATGACGGGTGGCAGCCCGGACCGTCGCCCACGGATTCATGCTGGTTACCGGGGCGTCGGAACCAAAGGCGAGTGGCACGCCTTGGGATGCTAACAGCGCCAGCTGATTGAGCCGCTTGCCTCGGTCGAGGCCAAGTCGCTGCGCGTACATGCCGTTCCTGCCACCCCACAGGGCATCGAAATTCGGCTGCATGCTGGCGATGACGCCCCACGATCCGAGTTGCGCCGCCTGGCCGGGGGTGACCATCTCGAGGTGCTCCAGGCGGTGTCCGCACCGCGCGACCGCAGGCCCGCCGAACCGGTCGACGACGCGCTGCAATGCCTGCACGACGGCGGTGACCGCGGCGTCGCCGATCACGTGGAATCCGGCGGTGACGCCGGCCTCGGTGCAGGCGCTGACGTGGGCGGCGATGGCCTCGGCGTCGAGGTAACAGTTGCCGCACCGATCCGCGGCGTCGGCGTAGGGCTCGTGCAGCCAGGCGGTGTGTGAGCCCAGTGCGCCGTCGACGAACAGGTCGCCGGCCAGGCCGCGGGCGCCGGTGGTCTCCATCAGGCTGCGGGCCTGTGCGGCGCTGCTCACCGCCTCGCCCCAGTAGCCGATCACCTCGACGCCGTGCGTGGTGTCCCGCATCTCGAGCCAGTCGTCCAAGCCGCCGATGTCCGGGCCCGCGCATTCGTGCACGGCGACGATGCCGGATGCGGCAGCGGCGTCCAGGGCGGCTGACCGGGCCTGGGCGCGCTGCGCCGCCGTGAGCAGGCCGCGCGCGGCGGCGCGGACCAGATGGTGGGCCTCAGCGGTGAGCGGACCGTGCGGCGTGAAGCCGTCGGCCTTGTCCAGCCCAGGGGTGAGCCGACGCAGCGCTGTGGAGGCCGCCGCGGAGTGGACGTCGACCCGGGCCAGGTAGGCGGGCCGGTCACCGACCACCCGGTCGAGGTTGTCGGTGCTGGGGGCCGTGCCGTCGCGCCATGCGGATTCGTCCCAGCCGTGTCCCCAGACGATTCCGTCGGGGTGTGCGCTGATGTGGCCGGCCACCAGTTGCAGGCAGTGCTGCCGCGAGGTCGCGCCACGCAGGTCTAGCCCGGCGACGGTGAGTCCGGTCGCGGTGAGGTGGACGTGGCTATCGACGAAGGCGGGTGCGACGAAGGCACCGTCAAGGTCGACGATCTTGGCGTCGGGGAATTGGGAGCTACCGACGTCGTCGGTGCCGAGCCAGGCGATGACGCCGTCGCGGACCGCCATCGCGGTGGCATCGGGCATCGCCGGACTGTGCACCCGGCCGCCCCGCAGCAGCGTCGTCACCGCAGCACCCGACACAAAAGTGAAACTACGTCTATCGCTGTGCAGGCCGGCTGATCAGGCCGGCGCATCCGGCTTGCGCGGAAGCACGTCGGGCTCGACGTCCGTCACATCGATGACCTCGCCGTCGATGTAGTCGCCGCGGCCCGATGTGTACCGGCGGGCGCCTGCCGTGGCGACGGTGATCAGTGGGGCGCGCCGGCCGAAGCCGCGCAGCGCCACCGCCGTCAGAATCGGGCGGGCGGCGGCTCGGGTCGGCGGCAGCAGAAGCAGCAGGCCGAGGGCGCTGCTGACCAGACCGGGAATGAAGACCAGAACGGTGCCCAGCGCGACCAGCGCGCTGTCGGTGAGCGCACCCTCCGGCGTCGTTTTCAGCCCGAACTGCAGCCGACGCAGTTGCCGCTTGATCTGGGATCCGGCCAGCCCCAGACCGAGCAGGAACGTCCCGAGCAGAACCAGCAGGGTCCACCCGAAACCGATGGTCGACGCCAGGGCGACCACGACGGCCAGTTCGACCACGACGTAGATCAGGAACAGCGGCATATCTCCTCAACGTGCGGGCGCGCGCAAGGGTTCCTCTTCAGGCTGCCTGCGGGACGGCGGAGATCTCGAGTCCCACGTGCACCTTGTCCAACCCGCCGCGCACGATAGTGTGCGCGACGAACCACCAGGCGTGATACCAGTAGCGCTTGATGACGGCGTTGTACACCATCTTCGAATCCGATTTCGGTAGCACGCGCGCGACGGCCTCGACCGGTTCCCCTTTGGGTTTGCCGAGCGCGCCGCACTCCTGGATGGTGACCCGCGGGGTATTTCGGATCCGCTTGGTCTTCCATGAGCCGTCATCGGTGATGACCAGCAACCGGTCGCCGTCGGGGGCGCCCCAGATGGCGGTCGGCTTGGGCCTACCCTCCTTGGTGAATGTGGTGAGCAGGAGGTACTTGGCGTCGTAGACGTCGTCGAATGTCGGCGCCATAAGTCAGCTAGCCGCCCTCAGTTCGATCCCGACATTGTTTTTCATCCCGCCCCGCAGCTTGCTGAAGGCGTTGAACACCTTTCCGAGGACGCCGTACCGCTTGCCGATCGCGTCGTACACGGCGCCCGTTTCGGATTTGTCGAGAATGGCCGCGGTCGCCTCGACCGCCTCGCTCTTGGGTTTACCGCCACGGTCGCTGACGGCCAGAGTCACGCGCGGGGTGTTGCGGATGCGCTTGACCTTCCAGGACTTCTCCTCGGTGATGACCACCAGCCGGTCACCGTCGGGCGCGGCCCAGACGGCCGTCGGCTTGGGCCGGCCGTCCTTGGTGAACGTAGTCAGCAGGATGTACTCGGCCGCGGCGACCTGGGTGAATGTCAAAGGCATGACTCAAACCTAGTGGGTGTCAGCCTTCGAGGTCGCCCTCGGTTTCGAGCAGCACCTGGCGCAGACCGTCGAGCGTGTCGGCTTCGGGCTTCTCCCACATGCCGCGAGAGACGGCTTCGAGCAACCGCTCGGCCATCCCGTGCAGGGCCCACGGGTTGGATTCCGCCATGAACTTGCGGTTCTCGTCGTCGAGGACGTAGTCCTGCGTGAGCTGTTCGTACATCCAGTCGGCCATCACACCCGCGGTCGCGTCGTAGCCGAACAGATAGTCCACCGTGGCGGCCATCTCGAAGGCTCCCTTGTACCCGTGCCTGCGCATCGCCGACATCCAGCGCGGGTTGACCACGCGGGCGCGGAAGACCCGGGTGGTCTCCTCGGAAAGGGTGCGGGTGCGCACCGCGTCGGGCCGGGTGTTGTCGCCGATGTAGGCGGCGGGCGCGTTGCCGGTCAGCGCCCGCACGGTGGCGACCATGCCGCCGTGGTACTGGAAGTAGTCGTCGGAGTCGGCGATGTCGTGCTCGCGGGTGTCGGTATTCTTGGCTGCCACCGCGATCCGGCGGTACTGGCGGTTCATGTCGTCCGCGGCCGGCGCACCGTCGAGGTCGCGACCGTAGGCGAAGCCGCCCCAGGCGGTGTAGACCTCGGCGAGGTCCGCGTCGTCACGCCAGTTCCTGCTGTCGATCAGTTGCAGCAGGCCCGCGCCGTAGGTTCCCGGCTTCGAGCCGAAAATCCTTGTGGTGGCGCGTCGTTGGTCACCGTGCTCGGCCAGGTCAGCCTGTGAGTGGGCGCGCACATAGTTGCCCTCGGCGGGTTCATCGAGCCCGGAGACCAGCCGCACCGCGTCGTCGAGCATCGTGACGACGTGGGGGAACGCGTCGCGGAAGAAGCCCGAGATGCGCACCGTGACGTCGATACGCGGCCGGCCCAGCTCGGCCGGCGACATCGCCTCCAGGTCGACGACCCGCCGTGATGCGTCATCCCATACCGGCCGGACGCCAAGCAGCGCAAGGACTTCGGCGATGTCGTCGCCCGAGGTCCGCATCGCCGAGGTGCCCCACACCGACAGGCCCACCGACTGCGGCCAGCTGCCGTAGTCGTCGCGGTAGCGCGCGAGCAGCGAATCGGCCATCGCCACACCGGAGTCCCACGCCAGCCGCGACGGCACCGCATTCGGATCGACGGAGTAGAAGTTCCGCCCGGTCGGCAGCACGATGACCAGCCCGCGCAGTGGTGAGCCGGACGGACCCGCCGCGATGAACCGGCCGTCAAGCGCGCGCAGGATCTGGTCGATCTCGGAGGCGGTCCCAGCCAGGCGGGGCACCACTTCGGTCGCGGCGAACTCCAGGATGCCGGCGATCTCGGGGTCGTCGGTCAGCGTGCCGACGGCCTTGGCATCCCAGCCCGTCTCCTGCAGCGCGGCA
>JAOPWF010000227.1 GCA_025965815.1 Mycobacterium sp. | reverse complement strand
CGCGGGCTGCCCGGCGGCCTGGGCCGGCATCGCAAGGATCACCGGCCGGATGTAGAGCCGGGCCGTCTGGCCGAGTTTGCGCGCCTCGTTGCCGTCGCTGCCCGGCACGGTGATGACCAGGTTGTCGCCGTCGACGACGACCTCAGAACCGGAAACACCCAGCCCGTCGACGCGGGAACTGATGATCTGCTGCGCCTGCGCCAGCGCCTCCCGGGTCGGCGGGGAACCGTCCGGGGTGCGTGCGGTCAGCGTGACGCGGGTGCCGCCCTGCAAATCGATGCCCAGCTTGGGCTTGGCCTGCTTGTCCCCGGTCAGGAACACCAGCAGGTACACGCTGATGAGTAAGACCAGGAAAAGGGACAGATAGCGGGCAGGGTGCACCGGCGTCGAAGACGATGCCACGTTTCTTGGGTCTCCTCGAGATCAGTTCGGCTTGCACCGCAAAGGGTACGTGCCGCAGCTGCAGCCTCGGCTGTCAGTCTTGGTGAGTCGGTCAGTCTTTGGTGAGTCGGTCCGGGTCGGCGGTCGCCGCCTCGGACCCATTGGAGCTTTCGGTGAGTTCGACCGCGCCTGCGGAGGTCGCGGGCACATCGTCATCGTCATCGTCGGTCTCCGGCTCAATCCGGTCGCGGATCGCGAGCTTCATCCAGGTGGTGATGACGCCGGGGGCGATTTCCAGGTCAACGGCGTCGTCGGTCAGCCCGGCGACGGTTGCCTGCAGACCGGATGTGGTGTGCACACGGTCGCCGACCTGCAGCGACTCGTGCAGGTCGATGGTGGTTTGCATCGCGCGCTTCTGGCGCCGCGACGCGAAGAACATGAATGCGCCCAGAATAATGAGCAGCGGTAGGAAGACGACGAGGTCCATAGCAGCAGTTGTCTTTCGTGTTGGTCTTGCAGGTCAGCTCGATCAAGCGCAGCGCCGGACCGGCGGGTCACAGCGCGCTCCTAACTGTCCAGTGTGCCATTGCCGCAGCTGATAACCGAGTGCGGCCGGTCAGGTGAACATTGCTGGCGGCCCGATCGGCCGACCATCATGGCCTGATGGAGTTGACCGACGCGCTGCGCACTACCGGTGCCGTCCGCGAGTTCACCGACGAGCTCGTCGACGACGCGGCGCTTGCCAGAGTGCTCGACACCGCCCGTTTCGCGCCAAGCGGCGGCGACGGCAGTCCTGGCGCGTCGTCGTGGTCAAGGACGCCGAGAAGCGCCGACGGCTCCGCGATCTCTATCTGACCGGTTGGTACGACTACCTGGCGATGCGCGCCGCCGGCCTGCGGCCGTGGGCGCCGACCAACGACCGCGACGCCGAGACCACCGCCATCGACACCAGCAGCGCCGACCAGCGCGCCAGCGCGCCGGCCACCGGATTCGCTGAACGACTCGACGAGGTTCCCGTCCTGCTGGCCCTGTTCACCGACCTCTCGGCGCTCGCGGCCGTCGACCGCGATGGGGCGCGCTACCCGTTCGCGGGCGGAGCTTCCGTCTACCCGTTCGCGTGGAGCGTATTGCTGGCAGCCCGCGCCGAGCGGCTGGGTGGCGTCGTGACCACCATGGCGATCCGGTAGGAGGATCAGGTCAAGGCACTGCTGGGAGCGTCCGGGCCGCTCGCCCTGGCCGCCGTCATCGCGCTGGGCCATCCCGTCCATCAACCGCGCCGGCTCAACCGGACGCCGGTCGAAGCGTTCGCCACGATCAACCGGGTCGACGGACCACCCCTGGTCACTGAGGCATAGACACCCAGTCCGTCAGGTCGAGGCGTATTCGACCATCGGTTCAAACGAGTCGACGTTGCCGCCCTTGCCGACGATCGACAGGTTCTGCGGGCGGACCTCGTAGCGCGTTCCGTCGACCGGGTTGGTGACGTCGAAGCCGCCCGACGAAGGCAGCGCATTGCCGAGTTCGATCGTCGCGCCGTCGCTGAGCCGCAGACCCCGGTAGTAGAAGTCGGCGGGTCCGGTTCGACAGACCACCAACAGGGATTTGGCGGTGCGGCCCGTGGCCGCCGCCGTGTTTCCGTCGTTGCAGCGGGCGCCGGGATAGTCCACGAAGCCCCGCGCATCGGCCCCGGTCACGCCGACCGGCGGTCGCTGCGACGTCGTCGTCGATGAGGTCGATGTTGGTGAGGATGATGTCGAGGGGGTGGCTGACGTCTCAGCGGTCGTTTCGGTCGCGCTCGGAGCGGGCGGCGCGCCGACACCCGCGGGTTGGGAGCCACCCCAGTCCACCCCCGCGACAAGCAGCACCGCCAGCAGCGCCGCGGCGGCCAACATCGCCACGGACCCGACAGCCAACACCAGCTGGGTACGCCCGAAGCGTCGCCGCTGCTGCACCGGTACCGCCGGTCTCCTCGCGACGTCGGCGTACGGACCGAACGCCGATCCGGTCGGGGTCGGCCACTGTTGTGAGAATTGCCGGGTCGCGGGCGGCTTGGCAGCTTGCGGCCGCGGTTTGACGGGTGCGTTCGGCGACGCAGTCGCCGCAAACGCCGCCCGCGCGAGCTCACCCGCCGAGCCGAACCGCGCGGCCGGCTGCTTTGCCATACCGCGCGCGATCACATCGTCGAACGCCGGATTCAGACCGGGTCGCGCCGCACTGGGCCGCGGCGGCGCCGAGAACATGTGGGCGCTCATCACCTGGCCGAGCTCGGGGGCCGGGAAGGGCGGTTGGCCCGTCAGGCACTCGTAGAGTAGGCACGCCAGCGAGTACACGTCCGACTGCGGGCCGACGGCTCCGCCGGTGAACCGTTCGGGCGCCATATAGGCGCACGACCCGATCGCCGCACCCGCTGTCGTGAGCCCGGAGTCCGCACCGACATGGGCGATGCCGAAGTCGACAAGGTATGCGAAGTCACCCGCCGTGATCAGGACGTTCTCCGGCTTGACGTCGCGATGCACGAGTCCGTCGGCATGCGCGGCGTCCAGTGCGGCGGCCACCTGCCCGACGATGGACGCGGCGCGCCCGGTGGGCATCGGGCCGCTCTGGGTAAGCACTGTTTTGACGTTCGAGCCGTCCACCAGCCGCATGTCGATGTAGAGGACGCCGCCGATGTCACCCCAGTCATGAACCGGAATGATGTGCGGCTCCTGCAACCGTGCGGCGACCCGGGATTCACGGCGGAACCGCTCCTGAAAGCCGGCGTCAGCGGCCAGCTCCGGGCGAAGCAGCTTCACCGCGACCATCCGGTCCTTGACGGTGTCGAAAGCCCGGTAGACCTCGCCCATCCCGCCCACGCCGATCAGCGACCGGAGTTGGTACGGCCCGAACTGCGTGCCGATGCGCGAGGCGCGGTGGGGTGAGGCCATACCCAATGATTGCAAGGCCGCCGCCGTTGCCCCAATGGGCGTCGCGGCCGCCGGGTGACATCTATCTCGATCGATCGAAGGCTGCACACCCGTGCCCGGTCAGCCGTGAAGATCGGACCATGCTTGGATACCTCGGCATCAACGTGCCAGATCTGCGGGCCGCAAAGAGTTACTACGCCGCGATCATGCCGCTCCTCGGATTTGAGAAGTTCGCCAACACCGACGACGAGTTCGCCTACCGACCGGCCGGCGGGAAGCGGAACGTATCTGTTCTTCTACCCGGCAACCGAGAAAGCCAAGTACTCGCGGAACCGCCCCAGTCGTGGCCGGACCAGATCGACCGGATGCCCGATACTTTCGAGCCCCCCCAGCCACGTCCGGCTCCAGTGACTGTTGGTGTTCAGCGCGGATCGCACTGACATGCCCGAACTCGGCCACACCCGGCGCCACCGCAGCCACGGGACCCGCACCGCGCTGCGTAGTGCCGCGATCACCGTCGCCACCGTCACCCTGGTCGCCGACCGCGGCAGCAGTCAGGAGTGGTCGGTCGTCGTCGCTGGCGCTGAAAGGCCTTGTGAGAGTGCGTCCGCCGTGCTCGCCTACTGCCGGATGCCGGTCCTCTACAGCCACTACGGACCCCGCGCCGCCACCCTCCCCGCCCGGATCAACGGCCCCGGGCCGACGCAGGTTTCCGGTCCGAAGCTGCACCGTCTGGGACTAGGCTCGAACCGCCAAAGTCAGGAGAGACCGTGACCACCCTCGAACAGAGCCGCTACCTGGCCACCGCGATCCCGGGTCCTGCATCGCAGGCGCTGATCGACCGCAAGGTCGTTGCGGTGTCCAGCGGAATCGGAAACACCATGCCGGTGTACGCGGCGCGGGCGGGCGGCGGCGTCCTCGAGGACGTCGACGGCAACCGGTTCATCGATCTCGGCTCTGGGATCGCCGTCACCACGATCGGTAACGCATCGGCGCGGGTGGTCGAGGCGGTGCGCAACCAGGTCGCGGACTTCACGCACACCTGCTTCATGATCACGCCGTACGAGGAATACGTCGCGGTCTGCGAACAACTCAACCGCCTGACCCCGGGTTCCGGGGAGAAACGTTCCGCGCTGTTCAACTCGGGCTCAGAGGCCGTCGAGAATGCCATCAAGATTGCCCGCTCCTACACCCGCAAGCAGGCGGTAGTCGCGTTCGACCACGCCTATCACGGCCGCACCAACCTGACGATGGCGCTGACCGCCAAGTCGATGCCCTACAAGCACGGCTTCGGCCCCTTCGCGCCGGAGATCTACCGGGCGCCGCTCTCCTATCCGTTCCGGGACGCCGAATTCGGGGGCAAGGAGCTCGCCACCGACGGTGAACTGGCCGCCAGACGCGCCATCACGGTGATGGACAAGCAGGTCGGCGCGGACAACCTCGCCGCGGTCATCATCGAGCCGATCCAGGGCGAAGGCGGGTTCATCGTTCCCGCCGACGGATTCCTGCCTGCGCTGCTGGACTGGTGCCGCAAGAACAATGTGGTGTTCATCGCCGACGAGGTGCAGAGCGGTTTCGCCCGCACCGGCGCGATGTTCGCCTGCGAGCACGAGGGCATCGAGCCGGACCTGATCGTCACCGCCAAGGGCATCGCCGACGGGTTACCGCTGTCCGGCGTGACCGGCCGCGCCGAGATCATGGACTCCCCGCACGTCAGCGGGCTGGGGGGCACCTACGGCGGCAACCCGGTCGCCTGCGCGGCGGCACTGGCCACAATCGAGACCATCGAGGCGGACGGTCTGGTGGAACGGGCTCAGCAGATCGAGAAGCTGATGAAGGACCGCCTCGGCAGGCTGCAGGCCGAGGACGACCGCATCGGCGACGTGCGGGGCCGCGGCGCGATGATCGCCGTGGAACTGGTCAAGGCGGGCACCACCGAACCCGATGCCGAGCTGACCAAGGCGCTCTGCGCGGGCGCCCACGCGGCCGGGGTGATCGTGCTGTCCTGCGGCACCTTCGGCAACGTGCTGCGCTTCCTGCCCCCGCTGACGATCAGCGACGACTTACTGGAAGAGGGTCTCGACGTCCTCGCCCTGATCCTCGCGGACCTCTAACACTCCGGATCACTACCGAACAGGAGCTCACTCATGACAACCGTCCAGAACTTCATCGGCGGCGAACTGGTCGATTCGGTCAGCGGGGCGACGATGCCGCTGGTCGACCCGTCCACCGGCGAGCAGTACGGCACCGCACCGATTTCCAATGAGCAGGACGTCGACAATGCCTATGCCGCCGCGTCCAAGGCCTTCGCCGACTGGAAGCGCACCACCCCGGCGCAGCGGCAGAAGGCGCTGCTCGATTTCGCCGACGAGGTGGAGAAGGCCGCCGACGATCTGGTGGCCGCCGAGGGGCGCAACACCGGTAAGCCGAACCACGTCACCAGGGCCGAAGAGATCCCGCCGATGCTGGACCAGATTCGCTTCTTCGCGGGCGCCGCCCGGGTACTGGAGGGCAAGTCGGCCGGCGAGTACATGGAGAACCACACATCCTGGATCCGGCGGGAGCCGGTCGGCGTCATCGGACAGGTCGCGCCGTGGAACTACCCGATGATGATGGCGATCTGGAAGTTCGCCCCGGCGATCGCGGCGGGCAACACCGTCGTGATCAAGCCCAGCGACACCACCCCGGTCACCACCGTGATGCTCGCCCAGTTGGCCGCCGAGCACCTGCCGCCCGGAGTGCTCAATGTTGTTGCGGGCGACCGGGTCACCGGCGCGGCGGTCGTCGCCCACCCGACCCCGGAGATGGTGTCGATCACCGGCTCGGTCGCCGCGGGCCGTGCGGTGGCGGTCAGCGCCGGCAGCCACCTCAAGCGCACGCACCTCGAACTCGGCGGCAAGGCGCCGGTCATCGTCTTCGATGACGCCGATATCGCCTCGGCCGCCGAGGGTATCGCCATGGCCGGTTACTTCAACGCCGGCCAGGACTGCACGGCGGCGACGCGGGTGCTGGCGCCCGCGTCGATCGCGAACGACCTCACCGACGCGCTGGCCGAGCAGGCCAAGGGAGCCGCGACGACATACGGCAGGTCCGCTGACGATGAGGACGCCTGGGTGCCGCCGGTGAACAACGTCAACCAGATGGACCGGGTGCTGAGCTTTTTCGACGACGTTCCCGATCACGCCAGGGTCGCGATCGGCGGGCAGCGTCAGGGTGACACCGGCTTCTACGTCGAGCCGACCGTGATCGGGGGTCTCCTGCAAGACGACCGGCTGATCCAGAACGAGGTCTTCGGGCCGGTCATCACCGTGCAGTCGTTCACCGACGAGGACGAGGCGCTCCGGTGGGCGAACGGGGTCGAGTACGGGCTGGCGTCCTCGGTGTGGACCAAGGACGTGTCGCGGGCGATCCGGATGTCCAATGCGCTGGACTTCGGCTGCGTGTGGATCAACACCCACATTCCGCTGGTCGCCGAGATGCCGCACGGTGGCTTCAAGTCGTCCGGGCACGGCAAGGACCTGTCGATGTACGGCCTGGAGGACTACACCCGCATCAAGCATGTGATGGTCTACACGGGTTAGCGTCCCGGGACGGCGGCGCTCCAGAATTCGCCGATCAGCCGCTCAATGCGGGCGCGGTCGATGAGCAGCGGCGAGATGTGCCCCGTGCCCGCGACCTCCTCCACCCGGCAGTCCCGGATCGCGGCGCACGTCCTGCGCGCTTCGTCCGGCCGCCAGCCCATGACGTCATCACGCACCGGCATCACCAGCGTCGGCACCGCGACCCGGCCGAGCAGATCCTCGATACCGTTGCGATGCAGCATCATCGACCTGGTCGCGTGCAGCATGGCCTTGCGGTCTGCCGAGCGGAACGACTCCATGATGGTGGCGGCCTGATCGGGTTGAGCCGCAACGGCTTCGGCGCCGAGCAGCGAATCCGACAACGTCTTCGTGATGAATCCGGCGGGCCCGAGCAGTCGATACAGCAGCACCAGGGGCCAACCCTTCGTCCACTTCTCGGTCAGCGTGAAACCCTGAACCGGGGTGCCGATCGTGGTCAGGGTCCGCACCTCATTTACTTCGGAAACCGAAACTTCGGTGTCCGTAGTATCCTCGGCGGTCATGGCCACGCCAAGGGATCGGCCGCAGGATCGCCAGGCCATCGACCAGCTGTTGGTGCGGCTGCTGCGGGAGTTCCGCCAGGACCTCGCCGCGCCGCGGGCCGAG
>JAOPWF010000207.1 GCA_025965815.1 Mycobacterium sp. | reverse complement strand
GGGTCTTTCATCTCCCACTGACGCTGGACTATGTGTGAGCTACGTCTGGGATAGCCGTCACGGGACGGAACCTTCCGAGCGGGGTTGGTCTGCGTCCCTCAGCGATTGGATATGTCGCCAAGGGAGGGATAGCGGCGTTGTGAAGAAATGAGTTTTAGACAAATGCTCGATGACATCGCGTGAGACAATCGCATCATCGCAGGTCAGGAGGTCAAGTCCAATTCTCAAATGAAATGTCCAGTGAATGTCCAATTGGACACGAACTTGAGAAATGATCGGACGATTCCAGCAGTGGACCACTGAACGGACGAGGTGTCTCCACTCAATGCTTTGTCAGCCACCCCGGCTAACAGGAAAAACCGCTTACCTGCTAGCTCCAAATGCCCAGCGTCCTGCTACTGGAGCAGCAGGGTGGCCCAACGTTCGTCCTGCCGAACTGGGCAGCTAGTTCTACGGTGGAATCTGAAGCGTTGCCACGTATTCGAGGAACAACCTCTCGCCCGAGGTGAGGCGACCGACGAAACAGAGATCAGGTCTAGGCCGATGCACGCTGCGGCTTCGTCTGAAGTGAAACCGTGAGCGTGCGTTATGACGCAGAAGTCGTCACGGCAGCCCGACTGGACACCGGTTGGGGCTTCGGCGAGCGGCCCTTCGGATGAGGAAGTAAATGCACGCATCGACGCGCGCACGTTTGGTGTCGCTGTCGTTGCGGCCAACACCTCGGCCCCTGGGGCTCGCGGTCGCCTTGGCGTTCGTTGTGGTGGAGACCCTGGTGCTCTACCCGCTGGAACAGCTCGCCTCTGAGACGGCTCTGGTTGTGGTCTACCTGCTCGGCGTCGTGGTCGTCGCGATTGGCTGGGGCTTCTGGCTGGCGGCGGCCACGTCGCTGGCCAGCGCCCTGGCCTTCGACTACTTTTATATACCGCCGGTCTTTGGCTTCATCCCGACGCAGGCCGAGGACGCGGTGGCACTTGCCGTCTTCTTGCTGGTCGCGCTGTCGGTCAGCACGCTGGCGGATGTGGCCCGATCGCGCGCCGCAGAGGCAGATCAGCGCCGCAAGGAGGCCGACCTCGCGGCTGAGTTGTCCCGGCTGATGCTATACACGGGCGACCTGGGCTCCGCACTGGATCAGGCCGCCAAACGACTGGCTCAGGTGTTGGGGCTTGCGTTTGCCGAGCTCAAGCTTGAAGCGATTTCCACCGACGAGCGCCATTTCGCGATCCCGTTGCGCAACGGTGCCACCCGAATCGGCACGCTGCTGGTGCCCGCCGACCTGCCGAAGCCGATGCAGCAGCGGCTGCGCCAGCGGGTGGTGCCGCCCCTGGAACTGCTGCTTGGCGCGGCATGCGAACACGAGGAAATACACAACGCGCTGGAGGCCAGCCGCAAGGAGCTGGAGCGGTTTTTCCATCTGTCGTCTGACCTGCTTGGTATCGGGCGCCGGCCGGCCCGCTGGAAGCGCGTAAATCGAGCCTTTGAGCGAACATTCGGGTATCCGAGCAAGGAGCTGCTGTCGCGGTCGTTTCTCGACTTCGTTCATCCCGACGATTTGAGTCTGGTGCGGGAGGTGCTCGACGATCTCAAGCGTGGCCATGGGGTCACGCAGTTTGAGCACCGCGTCATCAGAAGCGATGGGTCCGTGCGTTGGCTGGAGTGGAGCGTTGCGCCGGACCAGGGCTTGCTTTACGTGGCTGGTCGCGACGTGAGTGAGCGGCGGCGCGAGCAGGACAAACTGGACGTGCTGGCGCAGCTGCAGGCGGCGTTACGACGGGTGGCCACACTGGTGGCGCAGGGGGTCGAGCCGTCTAAGGTGTTCTCTGCGGTGACGACAGAGTTGGCCTGGTGCCTCGGGGTGAAGTATTCGGCGCTGTGGCGCTACCAGTCCGACGGGACGGCCACGCTACTCGCGGCCCGCGACGACGACCCCGGGGTGAAGACGATGCCTGTTGGGGCGCGGTTCTCACTCGAGGGCGAAAGCGTCTCAGCGAGAGTGTTGCGCACCGGACGCGCCGCCCGGGTGGACAGCTTCGAGAATGCTCCCGGTTCGGCCGCTGCACGCTTCCGTGAGCTGGGCATCCGCGTGGCGGTGGGTGCGCCCATTGTCGTCCGCGGCCGGCTGTGGGGGGCGGCCGTCGTCGGCTCATCACGACCTGAACCGCTACCCCCCGACACCGAGGCGCGGGTCGGGGACTTTGCCGATCTGGTCGCGACCGCGATCGCCAACGCCCAGGCCCACGCGGAACTTACGGCGTCTCGGGCTCGGATCGTGGCCGCCGGCGACGAGGCTCGGCGCCGTTTCGAGCGCGATCTGCACGACGGTGCCCAACAACGGCTGGTCTCACTGGGGCTCGAGCTACTCACGGCGCAGGCTTGTGTCCCATCCGAACTGCGCCCGCTCAAGGAGCAGATTTCTGGCATCTTCCACGGTCTGGCCGGCGTGTCGGACGATCTACGCGAGATCTCGCACGGGATTCACCCGGCGATCCTGTCCAAGGGAGGACTGGGCCCCGCGCTCAAGGTGCTCGGCCGCCGTTCCGTTGTGCCGGTCGAGCTGGAGCTCGGTGTCCACCAACGGTTGCCCGAATCCGCCGAAGTGGCCGCCTATTACGTCGTTGCCGAAGCCCTCACCAACGTGGCCAAGCACGCACAAGCATCCGAGGTCCACGTGCGCGTCGACGCCGACGATGCCCACCTCCAGCTTGCGATTCAAGACGACGGAATCGGGGGAGCCGACGCGGCCAAAGGTTCTGGACTCACCGGCCTGACAGACCGCGTCGAGGCGCTCGGCGGCACGATGGAGATCTCGAGTCACGCCGGGGACGGGACATCGCTGCTTGTCACGATTCCGTTCAAAGTCGAGTGAGCGACGGCCGTCGAGCGAGGATGGTCAAGCGCGATGTTCTCAGTGCCCCAATGTTCTACCGGCCCAGGTGTTTGGTGAGGAACCTCATGACGCCTTGCATCACCTGTTGGGATGACCACGGCTCGGCGATGTTGGGGTCGAAACCCAGGAACGTCTGGTCGCCGTGGTTGGCGGCCTTGAATCGGTGGATCCGGGCTTGGTCTGACACGCCGACCGTGAGCTTGGCGGGAAGGACTGATCCCTTCTGCCTGGGCACGTCTTTTCTTCTGATGAAGGCTCGATCGGATCGCTGTCATTCAACGTCAGCATGGCTCGACCAAATGCCGCTGCGGGCACACCGGGCCCACCGACGTGCGCAGGGTTTGCAGACCACGACCGTTATGGGCGGTAGCTCATCCGGCTGCCACAGCCGACTGCGCTTGCCGCGAAAGCCTCTCGGTAACAACCGGGATGACGTTGTCGGCCATGTACTGAATGCGCTCGGAGCCCGAGTCAACTGACTCCCCAGGGAACTGCGCCCAGTAGTGGAAGTCGCGAATCTGCGGGTAGTCAATCGCCAGCGTGACTAGTTCGTCCACGGCCATCGATGCGTCCATCAGCCGGTAGGCGCCCGCGTCGAGGACCGCTTGCGCGTTGGGGTACTGCGCCGGCTGGTCGGGCCCTTCGAACGATCCCCACTCGATGTACTTGTTCATTTGGTACAGCACGTTCTCGCTGACCTGCGCCCAGACGCGTTCGGGATCCTCGGCGATGATCGTCCACTGGCTGGCGTAGATCCGACCCTTAGAAACGTCGCGCCCGCGGCGTTCCAATGCGTCGAGATAGACCTGGCAGTGGTCGTTCGACAGGGTGATCACGCCGTCTCCGGCGCGGGCGGCGCGGTCGATACCCACGGGTGACTGCGCGCCGACGAGAAGTCGCGGAGCGACCTCGGGAACCGGGGTGACGGGCAACGCAGGTAGCGAAAACCGTTTCCCGTCATAGCCGTCGGCGCTTCCGGTCCATGCGTGGCGGATGATCGCGATCGCGTCTTCGAGGAGGCTGGGGCGTTGTTTGACGGTCCGGCCGAAGCCGCTGAATTCCAGCTCGCGGTATCCGAGCCCGACGCCGAGTTCGAACCGGTTGTCGGTCAGCAGCGACAGCGCGGTGGCGTCTTCGGCCAGGCGGATTGGGTTGTGCAGGCCGGCGACGATGATGTTGGTGCCGATGCGCATGGTGGAGGTGCGTGCACCCAGAGTGGCGGCCATCATGAGCGGTGACGAGGCGTAGTCGTCGTTGGCGAAGTGGTGTTCGCTCAACCAGACTGAGCCGAAGCCGAGCTGTTCGGCCCATACTGCCTGATCGATGCTGCGGCGGTACAGCTCGCCCGCCGGTGTCTTCCACTGCGCCGGGTTGCGGTAGTCGTACCAGAGTCCGAAGGTCGGGATCTCCGGCAGTTCGCTCGTGGTCATGATTCCTCCTTGTATTCGAGCGGTTTAGGTGAAGAGCATTCCGCCGTCGATGAGGACGGATTGGCCGGTCATGTAGTGGGAATCGGGTCCGGCGAGGTAGGACACGTAGGCGGCGACATCCTCCCCGGTAGCGACGCGGCCCAGCGTGATGCCCTGGGCCATGGCCTTCATCGACTCGCCTTCGCCGACGTTGTTGATGGCGCCGAGGTCGCGGTCGACCTCGACCCACATGTTCGTGTCGACGATGCCTGGGCAGTAGGCGTTGACGGTGATCCCGTGCTCAGCCCATTCTTGGGCCGCGGACTGAGTTAGCGCCCGCACGCCGAACTTCGATGAGCTGTACACGCCGAGAAGGGGAAAGCCCTTATGCCCCGCGATGGAACAGGCACCGATGATCTTGCCGCCGGTGCCCTGCTTGATCATCTGCCGCGCCGCCTCGGTGTAGCACAGGAAGACGCCGCGCCCATTGACGGCGTGCACCTTGTCGTACTCCTCGGGGGTGACGTCGAGCAGGGCCTTGGTCTGGGCGATGCCGGCGTTGGCGACGAAGACGTCTAGCGAGCCGAGTTCGTCGGCGGTGCCGGCGACGAGCCGCCGCACCGAGTCGGGGTCGGAGACGTCGCCGGTCAGGGCGGCGGCACGAACGCCGACGTCTTGGAGTTCCTTGCGGGTGACGTCGAGTTCGCTCTTCATCGCCGGCAGGTCCGAGACCGCCACGTCGTGGCCGTCTCGGGCGAGTCGTAGGGCGATGGCCTTGCCGATGCCGCGGGCGGCGCCGGTGACGTGTGCAACCGTCATGATTTCTCCTTGATGTGTGTGAAAGGGGTTGTCGTTCAGACGGTTGGGTCGACGAGCAGCTTCATCTTGCGTCCGGCGCGGAGCTCTTCGAAGCCCTGCTCCACGACGTCGCTCATGGGAATGGTGTCGACCCAGCCGGTGGTGTCGTAGTGGCCCCGGGCCATCAGGGCGATGACGGCGCGGTAGTCGTCGCCGGTGTAGCAGATGGTGCCCTGGATACGGCGTTCCCGGAGTACCAGATTGATCAGCGGGGTAGTGAGCGGCTTCTCGTAGATCGCGACGCTGATCAGGGGCCGCCGTTCGCCGATGCAGTTCAGTGCTGATTCGATCGCGGGCGCGACCCCGGCGGCGTCGAAGGCGGCGTCGACCCCGTCACCGTTGGTGCGGTCGGTGATCAGCTCGGGCACGTCGACGGAGGTCGGGTCGAGCGTGCGGGCGCCGAGCGCCTCGATCGCATGACGGCGGGTGGGTGAGGGTTCGATGACGTCGATCTCGGTCAGACCCATGCCACGCAGCGCGAACCACAACCCGATCCCGATGGGCCCCGCGCCGTAGATCAGCGCCCGGCTCTGGTCGCGGACCTCGCCGAGGACCGCGGCGTGGTAGGCCACCGACATCGGTTCGACGAGCGCCCCCATCTCCAGGGGGATGTTGTCGGGTAGCGCGTGGATCTGATTGATCGGCACGACCGTGTATTCGGCCATGCCGCCGTCGGCCATCAGGCCGTGGAAACCCACCGAGGTACAGAGGTTGTAGTGGCCGCTCTTGCACGGCCGGCAACGCCCGCATCGGTAGATGGGCTCGATGGCGACCCGGTCGCCTTCGACGATGTCGGTGACGCCGATGCCGACTTCGGTTACGGTGCCGGAGAACTCATGGCCGATGACCAGCGGCATGGCCTTGCCGGTCAACGGATGTGGCTGGTCGGGCGGAATGAAAATCGGCCCGTCGTAATACTCGTGCAGGTCGGTGCCGCAGATGCCGTTGCGGCTGACGCGTACCTTGACCTGGCCCTCGCCGGGGGTGGGCTCGGGGACGTCTTCGATCTCGAGCTTGTGATTTCCGTAGTACACAGCGGCGTGCATGATCTTCTCCTACGTGTCTAAATGATTCGGACGAGCTTCTTGTTGGCGAACTCGTCGAGCCCGAAGCGCCCGAGTTCGCGGCCGATACCGGAGTTCTTCACTCCGCCGAACGGCAGGTCGGGCGCGCTCTTCACGGTGGTGTTGAGGCCCACCATGCCCACGTCGAGCCGGTTGGCGACGTCGTCGGCCTGCTCGAGGTCGCCGGCGAACACCGCGCTGCCCAGGCCGTATGGTGAGTCGTTGGCCAGCTCGACTGCTTCGTCGACCGAATCGACCTGGTAGACAACGGCTACCGGTCCGAAGAGCTCCTCACGGTAGGCGCGCATCTCGGGTGTGACGCCGGTGAGTACGGTCGCGGGGTAGAAGGCGCCTGGGCCGTCGGGTACCTGGCCGCCGAGATGAACCGTGGCACCCTTGGCGACGGCGTCCTCGACCTGGCCGATGAGGTCGGTGCGTGCTGCGAGCGAGGCCATCGGTCCGAGCTTGGTGTCCTCGCTCGTCGGATCGCCGAGCCGCCACTGGCCTGCCTTGGCGACGAATCCCTCTAGGAACTGGTCGAACACCGAGGATTCGACGATCATCCGCTTCGATGATGTACACACCTGGCCTGCGTTGCCGAATCTGCCCGCCACCGCGGCCGACGTCGCGTTGTCCACGTTGGCGCCGGCTAGCACGATGAATGGGTCCGAACCACCGAGTTCCAGCACGGCTTTCTTCATGTGCCGACCGGCGAGCTCACCCACCGCACTGCCGGCCCGCTCGGAGCCGGTCAGTGAAACACCCTGCAGCAGAGGGCTGGCGATCATCGTCGCCACCTGAGCCGTCGTGGCGAACACGTTCTGGTAGACGCCGGTAAGAACACCCACCGAATCGAGCATTTCGGCGAGGCGCAGCGCCTGTTGGGGACAGTTCGCCGCATGCTTCAGCAGGATGGTGTTGCCGAGCAACAGGTTCGGCGCCACAAAACGTGCAGCCTGATAGTAGGGGAAGTTCCACGGCATGATCCCGAGCAGCGCCCCTATTGGCGCAGTGCGGACGATGGCCCGGCCCGAGCCCGCGATGTCGAGGATCTCGTCGGCGAGCAGGTCGGGCCCCTTGGTGGCGTAGTACTCGAAGATCGCCGCCGACAGTTCGATCTCACCCTTGGCCTGTAGGACCGGTTTGCCCATCTCCAGGGTCATCAGCTGGCCCAGCTCATTGACGTTCTGGCGGAATAGATCGGCCACACGTCCGACGACCGCGGCGCGCTCCTTGAGGTCGACGCCGCGCCAATCGAGGTAGGCCTCATGCGCTCGGTTTAGTGCACGGTCCGCTTCGGCATCGGACATCGTTTCGAAGCCTTGAACGAGCTCACCGGTGGCCGGATTGACGGTGGCATACTTGCTCACCATTCTCACGCCTTCGCGAGAACGTCGGCGCTGGATATGAAGCTCGGGTATCCGGATTCGATCTCGGCGGAGGAGATGGACCGGAACTCCTTCATCCCGCCGAGGTAGAACATCACCGTCCGCTTCTTGCCGGGAATGTTGGCGCCGAAGATCCACGACGCGGCGCGCGGGAAGAGCGTCTGATCGGCAATCTCACCGCACGTGTCGGTCCACGCCGTTTCGACGTCGGGCTTCACCTCGAGCCAGCCGGCGTCCGTACTCGACACGTGCCGGATGGCTTCGGCGATCCACTCGACCTGGGTCTCGATGGTCGGCGGCAGGTTGGTGAAGGGTCCGTTCGGGCCAAGGATCATGAACATGTTTGGGAACCCCGTGGTCGCCACCCCGAGGTAACTGGTCGGTCCGTCGCTCCAGTGGTCCCGCAATGTGTGCCCCTCCCGGCCCACGATGTTGACGCGGGTGTAGTTGCCGTCGACCGCGTCGAACCCGGTGGCCAGAATCAGGACGTCGAGTTCGTGCAGAGCGCCGTCGGCGGTGACGATGCCCTTTTCGGTTACGTGGGTAATCGGGGTTTCCTTGAGGTTCACCATCGAGACGTTCGGTCGGTTGAAGGTCTCGTAGTAGCCGGAGTCACATAGGGGACGGCGGGCGTGCAGGCCGGTGGGCATCAGCTTGCGACGCGTCTCCGGATCCTTGACGATCTGGGCGACCTTGCGGCGAATGAAGCTCGCGGCTTCCTCATTGGCTGCCTCGTTGGTGGCGATGTCGCAGAAGGTCTCGAACATGAAGCGGAAGCCGCCGCCGTTCCGCCACGCCTGCTCGAAGATCCGTTCGCGTTCCTCGGCGCTCACGCTGAACGTCTCACGCTCGCTCTCCGCGAAGCCCATCGCGACGCTGGAGTTGTGCACCTGATCCCAGTTGGCCTCGAAATCGTCGCGGTTTGACTGCAGTTCGGCGGGCGAGAGTTCGCGGTTTCCGGCAGGCACGCTGTATTGCGGGGTGCGCTGGAAGGACGTCAGGTGCCCGACGATCGGCGCCGTAGCGGTGATGACCTGATTGCCGGTGGACCCGTTGCCGATCACGCCTACCCGCTTACCGGTCAGATCCAGGTCCTCGGGCCACGCGCCGGTGTGCACCAGACGACCCTCGAAGTCGTTCATGCCAGGGAAGTCCGGCACGTTGGTGGCCGACAACAGTCCGAGGCCGTTGACGAGGAAGCGGCACTTGAAGGTGACGCCTCGGTCGGTGTGCACGGTCCAGATTCCGGCGATCTCGTCGAACGATGCGTCGGTCATCGCGGTCTCCAGGGCGATGTGGTCGCGTAGGTCGCAGCGGTCCACAACGCCGTTGAGATAGTCGAGGATCTCGGGTTGGCGGACGAACTTGGTCTTCCACGGCGTCTGGGCGTAGAGGTCGCGGTCAAAGGAGTACTGGTAGACGAAGCTCTCGGAGTCCGACAAGGCGCCTGGATACTTGTTCCAGTACCAGGTGCCTCCCACCCCGCCGGCCTTGTCGAGCGCGACGGCGTCGAGACCCAGGTCGTTGCGCAGCTTGTGCAGCATGTAGATGCCACCGAATCCGGCGCCGACAACGAGTGCGTCGAGTCGTCGGATGGTCTCCGTGCCAGTTGCAGCCATGAGAGTGCTCCTTGGTTCGTCAGCACCGGTGTGGTGCAGTTCACTTTCCTGGCACCATGGTGTGCGGAGACACCACTACCTGCGGTGTTCCAATTCGGAACACCACGGCGCACAGCGATCGACCGCGATTAATACTTCAGACGCAAAAGTTCCGGGCCGATTATGTATTGGAGTTTCCGACGGTCTCGGCGCACAGTGACTGAGTGCCAGGTGGTGAGGAAACAGGCGACATGTCCGACGAGGTGCGACAGGCCCGGCAGGAGCTGATGCGTGTCGGTCTCCTGGGCGACGTCCGCACCGACGGCGTCGTACCCGATCTCATCGTCCGCAGCTGGCGACGATCCATCAGCATCAGTGCAGACGGCGCCAACCCGGCACAGCGCTTCACCGAGATCGACACCGATTCGATCCTGTGCCGTGCCGCCGACCCGGTCCTCGATCGCTGGCAAGCCCATCTCGCCGACACCGGAACCTCGCTATTCCTGAGCGACCGGGCCGGTGCGATCGTGGCGCGCCGCGCCAACGACAGCAGTGCGCGCCGTCGGCTGGACAACGTCCACGCCGCGGAGGGGTTCGACTACTCCGAGGAGTCGATCGGGACGAACGGGCTGGGCACCGCGATCGTGGAAAAGCGCCCTCTGCTCATTGCAGGCAGCCAGCACTACAACGACGCGTTAGCCGAGTTGGCCTGTGCAGCCGCCCCATTGTGCACGCCAACGGGGTCGGTGATCGGATCGATCTCGCTGGCCGGTCCGACCGAATCGGCGAACCCGCTGATGCTCTCGCTGACCCGGGAGATCGGCCAGCAGATCGAGGAACGGTTGCACAGTTCAGCGCGGCCGCAGGACCTTGCCCTGGCGATGTCGTTCACCCGGTACACGAACTCGCAACGCCCGACCGTCGTGATGGACAGTGAATCGATACTCGCCAACAACCCAGGCTTGCCCTACATCGACGTCACGTCGCACGTCATGTTGTGGGAACTGCTCAACACCCACGATTGGTCCTCATCAGGAACGCTGCGACTCCAACCAGACAACACGACTGTCGAGGTGATCGCCCGCCGCGTTCTCGACGGTCCCCGTCCGCACTACGTGCTGCACTTCGCCGATCTTGGGCGGTTCGCGAGCCAGGCCATCGAGTTGCCGCCCCGACTCGGCCCGCTACCACAAGCCTCGGTTCGGCCCGTTCAAGCAGTACTCGTCATCGAAGGACCCGCTGGGTCGGGCCGCTGCACGGTCGCCAGCTCGATTCGAGAGAGAACTCGATTCGACAACACTTCTGAACAGATCCTCGTCGAGGCCGGACGGACGACGGACTGGGCACAGGTGCAATGTGTGCTCGACGGAGGAGCTGACGTCATGCTTCGTCGTGCCGAGAACATTCCCGAGGCCGACGCCAAGCATTTGGCCACGCTG
>JAOPWF010000206.1 GCA_025965815.1 Mycobacterium sp. | reverse complement strand
TCCGAGGGTTGCATCCTTTACCTAGGTACGGGTTTAACCTCGACCTATGGCGACAACACCGACCGCTGAGGACTGGCAACCAGCCTCATGCACATTGCCGACCGAGCAACAGCCGCTGCGGTTGGCGGAGTTCGATGAGTTCTTCCGGGCCGCGGTGCGGCGTTCGACGCGAATATCGACAACGCAGCTGGATCTGGTGATCTCGCCGGAAAGCGAAGCCACCGGCCGCGATCTCGCCCAACGCGAGAGCGGCTGCTGCTCATTCTTCCGCTTCGAGTTCGACCACGCCCACAGCGATCTGGTGATGCGGATCGGCGTTCCTCAAGACCGCGTCGATGTACTGGACGGGCTGCAGGCTCGGATAATGGCAGTTGTTGGCGTGACGACGGTCAACGTCGATGACTGAGAGTGGATTACGCAGCAGCGAGGTCGCCGATGCAGCCGGGGTCAATGTGCAGACCTTGCGGTATTACGAACGACGCGGGTTGCTGCACGAACCAGACCGGACCCTGGGTGGACATCGTCTCTATCCGCGCGAAACGGTGACCGTGCTGCGGGTGATCAAAGCAGCCCAACGGCTGGGCTTCACCCTCGACGAGGTCGCTGATCTGCTGGAGGTCAGTCACCTTCGATCCAGCCGCCGCGCAGACGCCGGACTGCAAACCCGCGCTCGGGAGAAGCTGGCGCAGGTGGACGCCAAACTGGTTGAACTAACCGCAATCCGAGACACGCTGCGGGCTGCCCTCGCCGCAGGCTGCGACGACCTGATCGCGTGCGCCGAGAGTCCCTGCTGCCCACTGCCGTTCACCGCAACCATCCCGATCGGTGCCACCGATGCCTAAGGCAGGTGGCCGCGCCACCACACGGTGGGGACTATCGGCCATCGGGCTCGGAGTAGTTGCATGCGTGGGGTGTTGCGCTCTGCCCGTGCTGGCTGCCGGCGGCATTGTCGGCGGAGGCCTGGCCCTGATGCATGACTCATGCCTGACCCCGCTGGCGATCCTGTTACTCGTCGTCGGCCTGGCCGCATTGGCGCTGTGGATTCGGCGAAGCCGCCGCAAAGCTAAGTGTGGCGGCGAGGCAGACTGCGGGTGTGCATCCGAGTCCGAGCCGAAGACGCTGCAGGCGAACACGTTCCGGGCAGGGTCGTGACACCGCCAGCGGCGGCCCGTGTGCGCCACCGGGTAGCGGCTGCTGTCGCCGTCCTGCTCGTCGGCGCTGCTGTGCTGCTGATCCTCGGCGTCCTGCTGGAACGGCGTACCGAGTCCGGCGCTGAGCACCCGATCGCCGTGGCCACCACCGGCGAGCAAGCCGAAGGCCACCATAGCGAGTCGACGGAGGCAACCCGCGCTCAACCGGATGGCGGCGGCGAGGCCGCCGAGCGATTAACCGGGATCAACGCTGAGTCACCCTGGATTGTCGCCCTGGGGTCCATCGCATCGATCGCGCTTGCGGTCGCGGTGTGGCTGCGCCCGACCCGCCCGATCATCATCATGGTGGTGGCGTTCACCGCGGCCGCGCTAATACTCGACGTCCTGGAAACCAACCACCAACTCGGCGCCGGCCGCACCGGCCTGGCCGCTCTAGCCGGAGCCATCGGCGCGTTGCGGGTAGCGACCATCATCGCCAGCGCATATCTGTATCGGTCCCGCACGGCGGCCGCGTGATCACCACACCCAGCCGAACCCACCCATCTGTCGGCAGGCACGACGCCGGTGTGGTCTCGTAGGGTCAGCGCCATGAGCGTGACCCGTTCGATCCTGCTGTTCATCCTGGCTGCGATCGCCGAAATCGTTGGGGCGTGGCTGATCTGGCACGGCGTCCGTGAACACCGCGGCTGGATCTGGATCGGCGCCGGGGTCATCGCACTTGGCCTCTACGGCTTCGTCGCCACCCTGCAACCCGACGCGCATTTCGGTCGCATACTGGCCGCCTACGGCGGCATCTTCATCGCCGGCTCCCTCCTATGGGGCATGGCTCTGGACGGATTCCGCCCCGACCGGTGGGACGTCACCGGAGCCCTCATCTGTCTCCTCGGCGTCGCCGTCATCACGTACGCACCCCGCGGCGCGTAATTCGGACAAACCCGGCAAACCCACCCTGCCCGCGATTGAGGCGTGGGCACTGGGCCCGCCTGACGCCCGCGCTACACGAAGTCCGGGCAACCGTCAGACGAAGATGTTGACTCTTAGCGCCATCGGAGGTCTGTAGGCTTGTCGAGGGTGTATTCGACTGTGTCTCATGGTGTGTGACGAGTCGTATTTGGCCATGGGGAACACTGTTATCTGTGGGGCTGTGTCTTGTGATTGTGGGCAGCCCACGGCGTCCTCATCCAACTCGATGCACTACCCGAGCGAGGTGATCATGACCGCCCGTCGTCATGGGAAGGTGGGCGCGTC
The DNA here is from genome assembly GCA_025965815.1 of Mycobacterium sp. Classification (GTDB taxonomy): domain Bacteria; phylum Actinomycetota; class Actinomycetes; order Mycobacteriales; family Mycobacteriaceae; genus Mycobacterium. The sequence goes on along the minus strand of JAOPWF010000206.1, from coordinate 496 downwards.
GCCAACCCGAGATGAGATCACGCAAGCCGTCAAGAATCTGTGGACCGGCGACCCGTGGCAGTACACCGAGATCACCGTCAGGGTGCTGGGTGAAGTTGAGAACATCCGCGGGTGGAACGAAAAAGTTGACATGTGATTGGAGCCGCTGTTAGTTCCGGTAACAAGGGGCTCCGGCGCGATGTGCGTTCGGGGGTGCTGAGCGACTTGGTGGGCGTGTTCTATCGTTACGGCATTTTTTGGCGAGAGTGCCCGATGTCGTGTTGTGCTGGCGCGGGGGCTATTTGGATGGTGAGTTGCAGGGCGGGGAGCAGGTTGACGAGTTCGTCGAGTGTGAATTCGTCGATGTTGGCCTGGAGTAGCTGGGTCACCCTGGGGCCGGTGAGGTGGAGAACGGCGGCTGCTTGAGCCGCGGTGAGGTGTTGTTGTGCGATGCGTGTGGTGATGGCGGTGATCAGTGTGTGGCGTGCTGATCGGATCGCTGGATTGTCCTCGTTAC
>JAOPWF010000205.1 GCA_025965815.1 Mycobacterium sp. | reverse complement strand
GGCACAACCCAGGACACCTTCGGCAGGTTGTTCATCGCGTCGTCGGCGGCGAAATTCACCGGATAGGTCGTTACGACGCCGCTTAGGAACAACTGCGAACCGATGTTGGCCGCCTGCTTGAACGAACCCACCAGGCCGTCGAAGATCACGTTGTTGATCGGGCCGATCACCTTGTTGCTGTAGACCTTCCAGCTGACCCCGGCATCCTGCAGGTTCTCCGGCATGATGCGCCAGCTGAACTTCAGCTTCGGCAGCACCGTCGGCTGCACCAGCGCGGGGCCGCCCTTGTCACCCTCGGGGTTCACCGTGGCACCGAGCCAGTACAGCCTGTTGGGCATGGTGGGACCGAGCATCGAGCAGTGGTAGTGGTCGCAGAGCGTGAATGCGTCCGCGAGTAGGTAGTGGATCGGGATGTCCTCGCGCTGGTAATAACCCATCAACGCCGGCGTGTTGCCGACCGAGCGGGACTTCGCCGACATCGGCAGCCATTTGTCGTTGGCTCCGCCGTTCCACGCCTCGTGCAGACCGATCCAGGTGTGATCCGGGTCGTTGACGCAGTCGGCGGTGAGGCTCGGTCCATTCGTGGTGTCCAGCCGGAACGGCAGGGTGACACCGTTCGGGTCGAGTGCCCTGGTCTTCGGGTTGAAGCCCTTCTGCGCGAAGACGGCCGGCGGGTTATTCGGGGTGTTCCCAAAGCCTTCCACGCCGGACATCGTCCCGAAGTAGTGGTCGAAGGAGCGGTTCTCCTGCATGAACAGAACGATGTGCTCGATATCGTTCAGGGAGCCGGCGGCCGGCCCCATCGCATATGCCTTCTCGATGACCGGCGCCGCCCATGACGCCAGGAAAGCGGCACCGCCCGCTGCCGAGACCTTGGCGAGGAATTCGCGCCGTGACATCCCCGCAAACGGACCTTCGTTCACGAAATTCCCTCCCCAAAGCCGCCGGATGCGGCCAGAGTAAGGGTCCCGACATGCTGTTTCGGTGCACCAGGCAGCGTGTCGGGCGGATTTTCGCGGGACGACCCCTCCCGGTAATTGCTATTTCAAATACATTGCGCAGGGCTGCAGCGACCGGGGAATGCTTTGCTGTTACCTACGCCAGCCGCGCCGCGACCTCCGCACGGGCGCCGCACCGCGACCGCCGAAGCCACGCCCACCCACGGCGTGGCCGCGGCCGACCCGGGTGTCCAGCGCGTAGGCGCCGGGGCCGGTGAACATCAGCAGTAGGAAGGCGAAGCAGTACAACACCGCGAGTTCGCCGCCGTTCGCGATCGGCCAGAAGCCGTTGGGCAGGTGCTGGGTGAAGAACGCGAACGCCATCTCGCCGCACGCGATGAAAGCGGCCGGGCGGGTGAACAATCCGAGCGTGATCAGGATGCCGGTGACCAGTTCGATTATAGCGGCGAACCAGATCGGCCAGGTGCCCGCGGGCACCTGGGGTCCGACCGGCCAGCCGATCAGCTTCTGCAGCCCGTGGCACAGAAACAGCAGGCCGATGATCACCCGGAACACGCTCAGGACGGTCGGCGAGTGCGGGTTCAGGCGGGCGTCGAGGCGTTGCGTCATGCGCAAACCTTACGCGGAATCGAGCCGGGCGGAACAGGCTCCGCCCGGCTCAATCCGGCTCACGAATTAGACGTCGTAGTACAGCGCGAACTCGTACGGGTGCGGCCGGATCTGCACAGGCATGATCTCGTTCTCGCGCTTGTAGCTGATCCACGTCTCGATCAGGTCCGGAGTGAAAACGCCGCCCTCGGTGAGGTATTCGTGGTCCTCCTCGAGCCGGTCGATAACGGCCGACAGCTGGGTCGGCGCCTGCGGAATGTTGGCGGCCTCGTCCGGCGGCAGCTCGTAGAGGTCCTTGTCGACCGGGGCCTGTGGCTCGATCTTCTTCTTGATCCCGTCGACACCGGCCATCATCATCGCGGCGAACGCCAGATACGGGTTGCCTGACGAGTCGGGGCAGCGGAACTCCAGGCGCTTGGCCTTCGGGTTGTTGCCGGTGATCGGGATGCGTACACACGCCGATCGGTTGCGCTGGCTGTACACCAGGTTGATCGGTGCCTCGTAGCCCGGCACCAGCCGCTTGTAGGAGTTCGTCGTCGGGTTGGTGAAGGCCAGCAGCGACGGTGCGTGGTGCAGGATGCCGCCGATGTAGTGCCGCGCGATGTCCGACAGCCCGGCGTAGCCCGACTCGTCGTGGAACAGCGGGCTGCCGTCCTTCCACAGCGACTGGTGCACGTGCATGCCAGAGCCGTTGTCACCGAAGAGCGGCTTGGGCATGAAGGTGACGGTCTTGCCGGCCTGCCACGCCGTGTTCTTGATGATGTACTTGAACAGCAGCAGATCATCGGAGCCATGCAGCAGGGTGTTGAACTTGTAGTTGATCTCGGCCTGGCCTGCGGTGCCCACTTCGTGGTGACCGCGCTCCAGGGTGAAACCGGAGTTGATCAGGTTGGTGGCCATCTGGTCGCGAAGGTCGACGTAGTGGTCGTAGGGGGCGACGGGGAAGTAGCCGCCCTTGGGGCGGACCTTGTAGCCCCGGTTCGGGGTGCCGTCGGCCTCGAACGGTTCGCCGGTGTTCCACCAGCCCGACTCGGAATCGACCTCGTAGAAGGTGCCGTTGACCTTCGAGTCGAACGACACCGAGTCGAAGATGTAGAACTCGGCCTCGGCGCCGAAGTACGCGGTGTCGGCGATGCCGGTGCTGGCCAGGAAGTTCTCCGCCTTGCGGGCGACGTTGCGCGGGTCGCGGGAGTATGCCTCGCGAGTGAACGGGTCGTGCACGAAGAAGTTGAGGTTGAGCGTCTTGGCCGCACGGAACGGGTCGATGCGGGCCGTCTCGGGATCAGGGAGCAGCATCATGTCGGACTCATGGATCGACTGGAAACCGCGAACCGACGAGCCGTCGAACGCCAACCCATCCTCGAACACGCTCTCGTCGAAGACCGAAGCGGGAATCGAGAAGTGCTGGACGATGCCGGGCAAATCGCAGAACCTGATGTCGACGTACTCGACACCTTCGTCCTTGATCAGCTTGAAAATGTCGTCGGCGGTCTTTTCCGTCACTAAGTGCTCCTTTGCGCGCATGTGTAGACGTGGGTCGTCACGGCCCGGTTCTGGTTAACCCGCCGAATGACGCTATGGAGCCGATGTTGCACGCCAGTCAACCGGATGTTGCGCCGACGTTACGCAATCACGGTGGGTTGCGCCCGTCGGGGCTCACGGCGCACCCGCATATCCTGGTGTCATGGCTCCCGCAATCGGCTCCTGGCTGTCCGGTCCCGAGCCGTCGGAGTCGGCGAGTTCGGGTCAACCCGCAAACGAGTTCCCGGGTCAGCGCCTCGGCCTACCGCAGAGCGGACCGCGTTCCTTGGCCCGGATGGGCCGCCGGATCGGGGCGTTGCTGATCGACTGGCTGGTGGCCTACGGGCTGGCGGCGCTGGCGATGACGATGGGCCTTGTCACGCCGGCGACGCTGTCCACCGCCGTCCTGGTCA
>JAOPWF010000157.1 GCA_025965815.1 Mycobacterium sp. | reverse complement strand
ATCATCGGCAGCAGGCTGTGGCCGCCGGCCACGATCAGGGCACCGTCGCCGAGCCGGTCCAGAAGTCCGATGGCGTGGTCCACGCTGGTGGCGCGCTCGTACTCGAAGGGTCCGGGAACTTGCATGTGACCGACCTCACATCAGCGGGAAGGGAGCCTTAGTGTCGGCCGGATGTACAGCAGCGTCAATACTGGGTTAAGGAATCGCTTAATTCACTCTTGGTGACCTGGTCAGGATCCTGCTCATGATGGATACGGCCGCCGATCTCGGCGAGCGGACGCCCCCCGCCGCCCCAGCGCCGCGCGATGATCTCCGCCGCGATCGACACCGCCGTCTCCTCCGGTGTGCGGGCACCCAGGTCCAGGCCGATCGGGCTGGCCAACCGGCTCAGCTCCGCGTTGGTCAGGCCGGCCTCGCGCAGCCGGTCCATCCGGTCGTCGTGGGTCCGGCGCGATCCCATCGCGCCCACGTACGCGACGTCGAGCCGCAACGCCACCGCCAGCAGCGGAACGTCGAACTTCGGATCGTGGGTGAGCACGCAGATCACCGTGCGGTTGTCGACGGCACCCGCGTCCACCTGGGCGGTGAGGTAGCGGTTCGGCCAGTCGACGACCACCTCGTCGGCCGTCGGGAAGCGGGCCGACGTCGCGAAAACCGGACGGGCGTCGCACACCGTGACCCGGAATCCGAGCAATGCACCCTGCTGCGCGACGGCCGCGGCGAAGTCGATCGCACCGAAGACCAGCATGCGGGGCCGCGGCGCGTGGCTGGACACGAAGACATCCATGCCCTCGCCGCGGCGCTGGCCGTCGGGCCCGTAGGAGAGGACCTCGCTGCGGCCCGCGGCGAGCAAGCCGCGCGCATCGTCGGTGACGGCACCGTCGGTGCGCACCGAGCCGAGCGACCCCTCGACAGCGTCGGGGCGAACGACGAGTCTGCGGCCGATCCAGTCCGGGCTCGGATGGGAGATGACGGTCGCGATGGCCGCCGGCCGGTGTGCGGCGATGTCGTCGACCACGGCGCCGAATTGCGGGAACGTCGCCCGCGATACCGGCTCCACGAAGACGTCGATGGTTCCGCCGCAGGTCAGTCCAACCGAGAAGGCGTCGTCGTCGCTGACGCCGTACCGCACCAACTCGGGTGTGCCGCTGCGCATCACGTCATTGGCGAGTTCGTAGACGGCGCCCTCGACGCAGCCGCCCGAGACCGACCCGCTGACCTTGCCGTCGGGCGCCACCACCATCGAGGCACCGGGCGGCCGCGGCGCCGAACGGAAGGTCCGCACCACCGTTCCCACACCGGCCGTCCCACCGGCCCGCCAGATCGACATCAAGTCCGTCAAAACATCCCGCACGCAACCCAACGTAGGCTCATTTCGTGACACCGGCTCAGCTTCGGGCCTACTCCGCGGTGGTGCGGCTGGGCTCCGTCCGCGCGGCCGCCGAGGAGTTGGGTATGTCGGACGCCGGTGTCAGCATGCACGTCGCGCAGCTCCGCAAGGAGCTCGACGACCCGTTGTTCAGCCGAACGGCGGCCGGCCTCGCGTTCACGCCGGGCGGGCTCCGGCTGGCGAGCCGGGCCATCGAAATCCTGGGTCTGCAGCGACAACCCGCCATCGAGGTGACCGAGGCCGCGCACGGCCGCCGGCTGCTGCGCATCGCGGCGTCGAGCGCCTTCGCCGAACACGCCGCACCCGGCCTGATCGAACTCTTCTCGTCCAGGGCCAAGGATCTGTCCGTCGAATTGAGCGTGCACCCGACGAGCCGATTCGCCGACCTGATCCAGTCCCGGGCGGTCGACATCGCGCTCGGACCGGCGGACCATAACGCCGACGGCCCGATCGTGGTGCGGCCGTTCCTGAAATACCAGATCATCACCGTGGCGGCGGCGAGCAGCCCCCTCGGCACCGGCGTTCCGAGCCCCGCGCAGCTGCGCGAACAGCACTGGATGCTTGGCCCTTCGGCGGGCAGCGTCGACGGTGAGATCGCCGCGATGCTGAGGGAACTGGCGATCCCCGAGTCCCAGCAGCGGATCTTTCAGAGTGACGCCGCCGCACTCGAAGAGGTCCAGCGCGTCGGCGGCGTCACGCTGACGATCGGGTTCGCCGTCTCCAAGGACCTCGCGGCCGGACGCCTGACGCATCTGAAGGGCCCAGGGCTGCAGACCTCAGGCGAATGGTCCGCGTCGACGTTGGTGCCGTCCGCCCGCCAGCCGGCCGTCTCGGAACTGGTCCGCTTCATCACCACCCCGCGGTGCACCCAGGCGATGATCCGGGGCACCGGCGTCGGCGTCACCCGATTCCGGCCCAAGGTGCATGTCACGCTGTGGAGTTAGGCGCCCGCGTCAGGTCGTCGCGTCCCGCATCCAACGCGCGGATCAGGCTGGCGGCATCCCACGGTCCCTTGTGGCGTACGCCGTTGACGAAGAACGTCGGGGTCGAGTGCAGGTCCATCTGGTCGGCGTCCTGCGCGTCGTCCTCCACCCGGTGCAGCACCCGCGACGAATGCACGTCCTCGTCGAATCGCCGGATGTCTAGCCCGATCGAGTCGGCGTAGCGGTAGATGTCCGACCACTCGAGCGCATCCTGATGCTCGAACAGCGTGGTACCCATCTCGAAGAACTTGCCCTGCAACGCGGCCGCCTCACTGGCGAGCGCGGCATAGAAGGCGTGTGGGTGCACCCGCTCCAGCGGCAGGTGCCGCCAGACGTAGCGCAGTTGGTCACCGAAATGCGCGCGCACCTCGTCGATGGAACCCGTTGCGCGGCTGCAGAACGGGCACTCGTAGTCGCCGTACTCGACCAGCGTCAGCGGCGCGTTGGGATCGCCTCGGATGTGGTCGCGCTCGGGGTCCACCGGGCGTAACAGGACGTGACCTAGCGGGACGGGCGGGGACAACCAGTCGGTGATCCGGAAGATGGCCCAGCCCAACAGGAACGCGATGAGCGATGCGGCGAGCACACCGACCCGCGCGTGGTCCTGTTTGACCGGGTCCTCGATGGCCAGGTCGATGATGAAAAGCGCAATGGTGAAGCCGATTCCGGACAGCGCCGCGCCGCCGGCGATTCGGCGCATGGTGAGCCCGGGCGCAAGCTGACCCAGCCCGAGTTTGGTCACCAGCGCGGTGGCGCCGGTGATGCCGACGAACTTGCCGACCACCAGACCGGCGACGATGCCCCACGTCAGCGGCGATCGCGCCGCGGCCGACAGCGTCGCCCCGTCCAGACGCACGCCGGCGTTGGCGAGGGCGAACACCGGCAGCACCAGGAACGAGACGTACGGTGCGAACGCGGTCTGCAACCGCTCGTTGATCGAGATCGACTCCCGCAGACTGCGGGTCGCGGCGCGGGCGTACTCGGAGTTCGGCGACTGGCGGAACGCGCGAATCAGTTCCACGGCGTGCTCGACGCGCTGGCGTTCCGGGGTGAACACCGGGATCAGCAGCGCGGTCGCGACACCGGCCAGGGTGGGATGTACGCCCGCCATGAAGAGCGCGAGCCAGGTCGCGACCGCCAGCGCGGCGTAGGCGGGACCGCGTCCGGTCGGTAGAAACCGGACGAACGCCATCGCGACGATGAGGGAAATAGCTATCAGCAGCGACACCACAATGATCTGCTTTGAGTAGAACAGGTCAATGGCGGCCAGCGCCCCGACGTCGTCGACGACGGCCAGCGTCAGCAGAAAGATCCGCAGCCGGGCAGGGTATTTCGGCCCGATGATCGCCAGCGCGCCCACCAGGAATGCGGTGTCGGTGGAGATCACCACACCCCAGGCCTTGGCGTCGCCGCCGCCGGCATTGAACAGCAGGAAGATCACCGCGGGCAGGATGAGCCCGGCGATGGCCGCCACCACCGGCACCACTGCCCGGGCGCGGTCGGTGAGCTCGCCGATGGTGAATTCACTCTTGACTTCCAGGCCGACGATGAAGAAGAAGAACGCCATCAGGCCGTCGTTGACAAGCTCCTTGAGGGTGAGTTCGGCGTGCCACTCACCGAGGCTGATCCCCAGCGGCGTGCTCCAGAACGCCGAATAGGTCTCCGCCCACGGCGAATTGGCCCACAGGATCGCCGCCACCGTGAACAACAACAGCAGCCCGGCGGCGGTGTTCTCACCCGGCGCCCCGACCTTGCGGTCGCGGCTGAACCGACCCGGCAGCAGGCGGCTGAAACGGGTTGACGGTTCGTCCGTGCTCGATTCGCCTGCGCCGGAAGTCGTCACGAGTACTCGGCGAAACCCGCGAGAAGCTCGGGGCGATCCACCGCGACCGGGTCGACGACATCGCCCGGCGCGGCACCCAGCAGGATCCGCTTGATCGGGATCTCGAGCCGCTTACCGGTCATGGTCCGTGGAATGCCGGGCACCGCGAGGATCGCGTCCGGGACGTGGCGGGGCGACGCGCCGGTGCGGATCGCCGCGGTGATCCGGGCCCGCAGGTCGTCGTCGAGTTCGATGTCGTCGCGCAGGTCGACGAACAGCGGCATCCAGTAGCCGCCGTCG
>JAOPWF010000146.1 GCA_025965815.1 Mycobacterium sp. | reverse complement strand
GTCCGACATCGAGACCGTCTGCCTGGGGCAGGCCGCGTCGGCCGCCGCCGTGCTGCTGGCCGCGGGCACACCGGGTATGCGGCTCGCGCTGCCCAATGCGCGCGTGCTGATCCACCAGCCATCCCTGCAGGGAGTGATCCAGGGCCAGTTCTCCGACCTGGAGATCCAGGCCGCCGAGATCGAGCGGATGCGGACCCTGATGGAGACCACCCTGGCCCACCACACCGGCAAGGACCCCGAGGTGATCCGCAAGGACACCGACCGCGACAAGATCCTCACCGCCGCGGACGCCAAGGAATACGGCATCATCGACACGGTGCTGGAGTACCGCAAGCTCTCGGCGCAGCCCGCCTGACGCCCCGACCGCCCGTCGGATTGGTTTGAGGGCGAACGTCGCGATCCTGTACCAGCGGCGACACGCCAAGGACACGGCTGCGCGTTCCGGACGGTTACCGGACGAGTCAGGCGATATGTTCTCCTCCACACAGGTAAATACCACCGACGCGATTCGGCATTATCGGTCGCACCGCGCCGGAACAAGCGGGTAGCGTCGGGAACTACACCCGACACCTACCACGGGCACGTATCCACGACCGACTGTGAACAGGAAGTAGGACCCCACCGACATGGCACGCATAGGAGACGGCGGTGACCTGCTGAAATGCTCGTTCTGCGGAAAGAGCCAGAAGCAGGTCAAGAAGCTCATTGCGGGCCCCGGCGTGTATATCTGCGACGAGTGCATCGACCTCTGCAACGAGATCATCGAAGAGGAACTCGCCGACGCTGACGACGTCAAGCTCGACGAGCTGCCGAAGCCGATGGAGATCAGGGACTTCCTGGAGGGCTACGTCATCGGCCAGGACACCGCCAAGCGGACGCTGGCTGTCGCCGTCTACAACCATTACAAGCGCATCCAGGCCGGCGAGAAGACTCGTGACTCCCGCGCCGAGCCGGTGGAACTAGCCAAGTCCAACATCCTGATGCTGGGGCCGACCGGCTGCGGCAAGACCTACCTGGCCCAGACACTGGCCAAGATGCTGAACGTCCCGTTCGCCATCGCCGACGCCACGGCGCTCACCGAGGCAGGCTATGTCGGCGAGGACGTCGAGAACATTCTCCTCAAGCTGATCCAGGCCGCCGACTACGACGTGAAGCGCGCCGAGACCGGCATCATCTACATCGACGAGGTCGACAAGATCGCCCGCAAGAGCGAGAACCCATCGATCACCCGCGACGTCTCCGGCGAGGGTGTGCAGCAGGCGCTGCTGAAAATCCTCGAGGGAACGCAGGCGTCCGTGCCGCCGCAGGGCGGCCGCAAGCACCCGCATCAGGAGTTCATCCAGATCGACACCACCAACGTGCTGTTCATCGTTGCGGGTGCGTTCGCCGGACTGGAGAAGATCGTCTCCGACCGCATCGGCAAACGCGGCCTTGGCTTCGGCGCCGAGGTGCGCTCCAAGGCGGAGATCGTCACCCAGGACCACTTCGCCGAGGTCATGCCCGAGGACCTCATCAAGTTCGGGCTGATCCCGGAGTTCATCGGCCGCCTGCCGGTCGTCGCCTCCGTGACAAACCTGGACAAGGAATCGCTGGTCAAGATCCTCTCCGAGCCGAAGAACGCGCTGGTGAAGCAGTACACCCGGTTGTTCGACATGGACGGCGTGGAGTTGGAGTTCACCGGTGATGCGCTCGAGGCGATCGCCGACCAGGCGATTCACCGTGGCACCGGTGCCCGCGGGCTGCGCGCGATCATGGAGGAAGTCCTGCTGCCGGTGATGTACGACATCCCCAGCCGCGACGACGTCGCCAAGGTCGTCGTGACCAAGGAGACCGTGCAGGACAACGTCCTGCCGACCATCGTGCCGCGCAAGCCGTCGCGCACCGAACGGCGCGACAAGAGCGCCTAGGCCGCCCGGTCGGACGACCTGACCGCCGCGTCATGCACTCCTGAGACGAACATGACTTCGGGTTGGCTGCCGTCCGCCGGTAAGCGGACGATCGCGAACTGAACGGCGGAGCGTTCCCATTGCCGCGACTGCTGCATGACGGTGTCCAGCAGGGCAGCATATGCCGCACTGTCGGGCGCCGGCTCCGGATCGTGCAGGAACCGGCGATGGGCACGGGCCAAGCCGAAATGTACCTCACGCCAGCCGATCCACCCATCGGCGCTCCATTCGCGCCAGATCAGCCGCGGTTCCGGGGCCGGTGAATCCGGTCTGATGAACCCGCACACGGAGCTGAGCAGCCCCCACAGCAGGAAAGCGGCGATCGCGAAATATTGCAACTCGGTGGTCATGGCCCCACGCTGCTCGCTGGGCGGCCGGTTGGCGTGCGTAGTGCGCTACGCGAATTCTCAGCGACCGGCGCGGCCCGATGCGCGTGGTCTGTAGCCGACTCTGACACCTGCAGGAACCACTCGCGTGGACGGCCGAACGGGTCGGCGCATGGGCTGCCGTTCATCGGTTGAACACCGGATTGGACAGGTCCAGCATGTCGTCCACTGACAGCCAGCCCGCCGACCTGATGACCATGGGTGTGCCCGTGGCATCCGCACCAGCCATGGCGGCCTCCATCTGCTCGGGTGTGAGGTAGTACGCCCAGTGCCGGGTCAGGTGCGGTTCGCCCTTCCAGCGCCAGGACAGCGCGTAGACCCCACAGGTGTCTGGTGTTTCGGTCATGTCGTTCATCCCCTCTCGGGATATTGAGTTCACGAGTGGGCGGCCGAAACGGTTCGAATAGCCGGTCATCCGCGGACCACCGGACGGTGCTCGTGGATGACCTCGTCGACCAGGGCCGCGATCTCGGCGACGCCGTCGCGCTGGGCATACGCCACCTCCAGCTCACGAGCCCGTCGCAGGTAGCGGTCGTCGGTCAGCGCCTCGCGCACGGCGCGGCGCAGCGCTCCGGGTGTCGGCGTACCGGTGCGCAGATTGATGCCCGCGCCCGACCACGCCACCCGGGCGGCGACCTCCGGCTTGTCCTCGGTGTTGCCTGCCACGACAAGTGGCACTCCGGTCGCCAACGCCCGCTGCACCGCGCCGTAGCCGCCGTTGGTCACCATCACGTCGACCTTCGGTAACAGGATGTCGTGCGGAAGGTATTCCGTGACATAGGTATTAAGTGGCAGGGGGACCTTGACCTGGGCGACGTCACGGCCACCCGTGGTCGCCACCACGATGACGTCCTCGCCGCCGAGAGCCTCGATGGTGGGCTCCAGCAGGCGGCTCAGGTCGGCGTTGTCGATGGTGCCCTGGGTGACGTGCACGACGGGGCGGTCACCGTCCAGTTCGGACCACCATGACGGCGGGGAGAAGTTCTGCGTCCGCGCCGGATGAACGGCCCCGACAAAGCGGACGCCGGCCGGCAGGTCACTGCGCGGATACTCGAACGCGGGGACGGTCGGTGCGATGTAGCGGTCGGCCAGCGTCCCGGCGTCGAGTACGAAGACCGGGAGCTTGCGCGTGTTCATCCGGTTGAGCAGGAAATTCGCGGCCTGCTGCGAGCGTCGCAGGAATACCCTCCGCGACAGTGAGTTCAGTGTCCGGTTGCGCACGCGACCGAGCCTGCTCGCCGACGGCGGCAGACCCAGTCCACCCGGCGCGGTGTCGCGGCTGCTAACCAGCAGGGGTGTCGTGGTGTACGCCAGTATCGGCGGTCGGGCCGATCGCTCTCCCAGCAAGAAGGGCAGGAAGCCCATGAACATTGAGTCGACGATCACCGCGTCAAAGTTCGTTTGGGCCAATAACTTCGCCAGTTCGGCCGCCTGGTATGGCATGGGCGCCACAAACAGATGGGTGATGTCGAAGTCGACCCGCTTGATGCCGGACGTGTCCGCCCGCCCGGGCAGTTCGATGTCCAGCCGGGACTCGTCGATGTCCGTCTCCCTGGGCAACGGGTGCGGGTGGGCACCCGCCGCGCGGATCATGTCGGCGCGGTGCGCCGCGCTCAGGACGGTGACCCGATCGCCGCGGTCGACCAGGCCCTGGGCCACGTTCAGCAGCGGCCCGATATGCCCGATGGGCGACATCGACGCAATCAGAATTTCCGACATCGTGCTCCTTGGGGGTGAAGTTCAACGATTCGACAGGGATCGATCGTCGGCCATCACCGGGCCAGGGAGCTTGGAGGTTGTGTGGAGATCGGCTGGAGATTGCAGGTAGAAGCGCTAGACCGCCCGTGTGATGCGGTCCGGGCGGGTGTAGACGTTCATGGATTCACCGCGCAGGAACGCGACCAGGGTCAGGCCGGACTGGCTGGCGAGATCCACCGCCAGCGATGACGGCGCGGAGACGGCCGCCATCACCGGGATGCCTGCCATCACCGCCTTCTGGGTGAGCTCGAAGGAGGCCCGACCGCTGACCAGCAGCACGGTTCCGCCGAGCGGTATCCGGTTGTCTTCGAGCGCCCAGCCGATCACCTTGTCGACGGCGTTGTGTCGCCCGATGTCCTCGCGGACGACCAGCACGCTACCGTCGACGTCGAACAACGCGGCCCCGTGCAGGCCGCCGGTACTGGCGAAGACCTTCTGCGCGGCGCGTAGTTGACCGGGCATCGCGGTCAGCGTCTCCGCCGTAACGGTGGACGGGTCGTCGCCGGGGCAGTAGCGGCTGATCGTCCGCACCGCCTCCAGTGACGCCTTGCCGCAGATTCCGCATGACGAGGTGGTGTAGAAGTTGCGGGTTATGTCCACCTCGGGCATCGGCACATCGGGGGCCAGGGTGACGTCGAGCACGTTGTAGGTGTTGCGGTTGTCAGATTCAGCGCCGCGGCAGTAGCGGACCGTGAGTACGTCGTCGCGGTGGCCTATCAGTCCCTCGGTCAGCAGAAAGCCCTGCGCCAGTTCGACATCCGACCCTGGGGTGCGCATGGTTACGGTGATCGGCGTGCCGTTCACCCGGATCTCCAACGGCTCCTCGACGACCAGCGTCTCCGGGCGCGTCACCGACTCGTCGGCGGTGAGGTGGCTGGCCCGCCGGCGCGCCGTTACCCGGCCCATGCCTTTTCACTCTCCGCGTCGCTTCGCTCCTGCGCGCCGCCTTCCATCCCGGCGGCTTCCAGCCGTATGACGACCGCCTTGGACACCGGCGTATTCGACTTGGCGGCAACATGATCCAACGGCACCAACGGATTGGTCTCCGGGTAGTAGGCCGCCGCGTTGCCGACCGGGGTCGAATAGGAGACCACCATGAAGTCCTTGGCCCGCCGCTCCTGCAGGTTGCCCGCGCCGTCGGTGAACTCTGACACCAGGTCCACCCGCTCACCGGCGGTCAGCCCGAAGGTCTCGATGTCGGCGGGATTGATGAACACCACACGGCGTCCGCCCTTGACGCCGCGATAGCGATCGTCGAGGCCGTAGATGGTGGTGTTGTACTGGTCGTGGCTGCGCAGCGTCTGCAGCACGAGCCGCCCCGCCGGTACCGGCACCCACTCCACCGGGTTCATCGCGAAGTTGGCTTTGCCTGTGCTGGTGCGAAACTCGCGGGTGTCGCGCGGCGGGTGCGGCAGCTGGAATCCGTCGGGCTGACGGACGCGGGTGTTGTAGTCGGCGCAGCCGGGCACCACGGCGGCGATGGCGTCGCGCACGCTGTCGTAGTCGGAACTGAACTGCTCCCACGGCACCGGGTGTTCGGGTCCGAGGAGGGTGCGGGCGAGTTGGCAGATGATCGCGACCTCGCTGCGCACCTGGTCGCTCGGCGGGTGCAGGCTGCCGCGGGACAGATGCACCATCGACATCGAATCTTCAACGGATACCACCTGTTTGGTGCCGTTGTAGATGTCGCGGTCGGTGCGGCCCAGGGTCGGCAGGATCAGCGCCGTCGCTCCGTGCACCAGGTGGCTGCGGTTCAGTTTCGTCGAGACCTGCACGGTGAGCGCGCAACTGCGCAGCGCGGACTCGGTGACTGGGGTGTCGGGGGTGGCCGAGACGAAGTTGCCACCCATCCCCATGAACACCGACGCCCGGCCGTCGCGCAGGGCGCGGATCGCGTCGACGGTGTCCAGACCGTGCTTGCGCGGGCTGGTGATGCCGAACTGCCGGTCCAGGGCCGCCAGGAATTCCTCCGGCATCTGCTCCCAGATACCCATGGTCCGGTCGCCCTGGACGTTGGAGTGGCCGCGGACCGGACAGACGCCGGCGCCGGGTTTGCCCATCATGCCGCGCATCAGCAGCACGTTGGTGACCTCCTCGATGGTCGCGACGGCGTGCCGGTGCTGCGTCAGACCCATCGCCCAGCACACGACCGTGCGCTGCGACGACATCACCATCTCCGCCACCCGGTCCAACTGCCCACGATCGATTCCGGTGGCCGCCAGCACGGTATCGATATCGACGTCGCGGGTCCGGCGCTGGTAGTCGTCGAAGCCGAAGCAGTGTTCGGCCAGGAAGTCGTGATCCACCACGGTGCCCGGCGCGCGGTCTTCCGCCTCCAGCAGCAGCCGGCCCAGGCCGGCGAACAGCGCCATGTCCCCGCC
>JAOPWF010000125.1 GCA_025965815.1 Mycobacterium sp. | reverse complement strand
GCCGCACACCGGCAGCGGACAACCCCAGCCGCTCTCCGATCCGGCCTGCGGTGATCGGGCCGTCTTGCAGCAGCAGCTGGACGACAGCACCACGGGTGTGACCGTCCTGCGCAGCCGGCGCCGCGACACCGGGCATGGCCTGCCCTGCGTCCGCGTCAGCATCGGGACGTATTTTCACAACACCAGTGTGACGCAATTCGGGAAGCGGGTCCACCAAGGGCACCCTCAGCGCAGGGTTGCGCTGCTCACAGCCGGTGCCGCCGAGGGCGACGGTTACGCTGCTGGGATGGCAGCTCGCCAACGGTCCCTGAGTTCGTCGATTGCCCGGTGGCACGGCGACGAGCGGACCGTCGGCTCGCCGCTGAACGACGCCGAGGTCATCGCGATGCGCCGGACGCGGCTGTTCGGCGCCACCGGGACGGTGTTGATGGCCATCGGCGCACTGGGTGCCGGCGCTCGCCCCGTCATGCAGGATCCGACGTTCGGCGTGCGGCTGCTGAACCTGCCGTCGCGCATCCAGACCGTCTCGCTGACCATGACCACCACCGGTGCGGTGATGATGGCGCTGGCCTGGCTGATGCTGGGCCGCTTCGCGTTGGGCAGCCGACGGATGTCGCGCAGCCAACTGGACCGCACCCTCCTGCTGTGGGTGCTGCCGTTGCTCATCGCCCCACCGATGTACAGCAAGGACGTCTACTCCTACCTCGCGCAGAGCCAGATCTCGCGGCTCGGCCTCGACCCCTACAAGGTGGGGCCCGCGCCCGGGCTCGGCCTGGATCACGTGTTCACCTTGTCGGTGCCCAGTCTGTGGCGCGAGACGCCGGCGCCCTACGGGCCGCTGTTCTTGTGGATAGGACGCGGGATATCGGCGCTGACCGGCGAGAACATCGTCGCCGCCGTGCTCTGTCATCGTCTGGTGGTGCTGCTCGGCGTCGGACTGATCGTGTGGGCGACTCCGCGGCTGGCCCGGCGGTGCGGGGTGGCCGAGGTCAGCGCGTTGTGGCTGGGCGCCGCCAACCCACTGCTGTTCATGCACCTGGTGGCCGGCATCCACAACGAGGCCCTGATGCTTGGCATGATGCTGGCCGGTACCGAGTTCGCGCTGCGCGGCATCGACTCCACCCGGCGACTGGTGCCCCGACCGCTGCACTGGCCACGCGGTCGCACCGAATGGGCCCAGTGGGAGCCGTTGGGCACGCTGATCGCCGGTGCTGTGCTGATCACCATGTCCTCGCAGGTCAAGCTGCCGTCGCTGCTGGCATTGGGATTCGTCGCGATGGCTCTGGCCCACCGGCGGGGCGGCACCTTCAAGGCCGCCCTGGTGGCCAGCGGGTCGCTCGCGACGCTGTCGCTGGCGGTGATGGCGATCATCGGCTGGGCCAGCGGCCTCGGGTTCGGCTGGATCTTCACGCTCGGCACGGCGAACGTGGTTCGCAGTTGGATGTCGCCGCCGACGTTGCTGGCCCTTGGCACCGGCCAGGTTGGCATCCTGCTCGGGTTGGGTGACCACACCACGGCCGTGCTGTCGCTCACCCGCGCCATCGGTGTGTTCATCATCGCGGTGCTGGTCACCTGGTTGCTGTTCGCCGTGCTACGTGGACGGTTGCACCCGGTCGGCGGGCTCGGCGTGGCCCTGGGTGCCACGGTGCTGCTGTTCCCCGTCGTGCAGCCGTGGTACCTGCTGTGGGCCATCATCCCGCTGGCGGCGTGGGCGACCAGACCGGCGTTCCGCACCGCCACCATCGTGATCACGCTGGTGGTCGGGATCTTCGGGCCCACCGCGAACGGGGACCGCTTTGCGCTCTTCCAGATCGTCGACGCAACACTGGCCAGCGCATTGATCGTGGCGCTGCTCATCGCACTGACCTACTACCGGCTGCCCTGGCGCCGGCTGCCCGACGCCGATTCCGTTCTCATCCCGGCGGCTCGACCGGCGCCCGCCCTGGCGCCGCCGGTATTACCGGAACGGGCCACCGCCAAACCCGACGCCTACGCTGAGTCCCCGTGACTTCGGCCCCGACAGCCCCCGTGCGCCTGCGCGGGGTCAGCAAACGTTATGGGTCGACGACCGCTGTCTCCGACCTGGACCTCGACGTCAACCGTGCGGAAGTGCTTGCCCTGCTGGGACCCAACGGCGCGGGCAAGACCACGACCGTGGAGATGTGCGAAGGCTTCGTGCGGCCCGATGCCGGGACCATCCAGGTGCTGGGCCTGGACCCGATAACCGACAACGCCCGGGTGCGCGAACGGATCGGAGTGATGCTGCAGGGCGGCGGCGGCTATCCGGCGGCGCGGGCCGGCGAGATGCTGAACCTGGTCGCGGCCTACGCCGCCAACCCGCTGGACCCGCAGTGGCTGATGGACACCCTCGGCCTCACCGAGGCAGCCCGCACCACCTACCGGCGACTCTCCGGCGGCCAGCAGCAACGGCTCGCCCTGGCCTGCGCGCTGGTCGGCCGCCCGGAGCTGATCTTCCTCGACGAGCCGACCGCCGGCATGGACGCGCACGCGCGAATCGTGGTGTGGGAGTTGATCGACGGGCTGCGCCGCGACGGCGTGACCGTGGTGCTGACCACCCACCAACTCGCCGAGGCCGAGCAACTCGCCGACCGGCTGGTGATCATCGACCACGGCGTTGCGGTGGCGACGGGAACGCCCGCCGAGCTGACCCGCAGCGGCGCGGAGAACCAGTTGCGGTTCACCGCCCCGCCGAAGCTGGACCTGTCGCTGCTCATCTCCGCGCTGCCCGAGGACTACAGGGCCCGCGAGACCTCTCCCGGCGAATACCTGGTGGAGGGCCACGTCGACCCACAGGTGCTGGCCACCGTGACGGCCTGGTGTGCGCGCCTGGACGTGCTGGCCACCGACATGCGGGTGGAGCAGCGCAGCCTCGAGGACGTCTTCCTCGAGCTGACCGGCCGGGAGCTGCGGCCATGAGCATTCCCGAGCCGCTGTTCGCGCCGGGCACCTTCACACCCGACCCGCGGCCCAACACCGTGCCGAAGATGCTGGCCGCGCAGTTCGG
>JAOPWF010000122.1 GCA_025965815.1 Mycobacterium sp. | reverse complement strand
GGCTGCATCGCGCACGGTGGTCTGGGCTGGGTCTACCTGGCGGTCGATCACAACGTCAACGAGCGTCCGGTGGTGCTCAAAGGTCTGGTGCATTCCGGCGACGCCGAGGCGCAGGCGATCGCGATGGCCGAGCGGCAGTTCCTCGCCGAGGTCGCACACCCGTCGATCGTGAAGATCTTCAACTTCGTCGAGCACCAGGACAGCCACGGCCATCCGGTCGGCTACATCGTGATGGAGTACGTCGGCGGGACGTCGCTGAAGCCGAAGGACGAGCGGCTGCCGGTGGCGCAGGCGATCGCCTACATGCTCGAGATCCTGCCCGCACTGGGCTATCTGCATTCCATCGGGCTGGTGTACAACGACCTCAAACCCGAGAACATCATGCTGACCGGCGAACAGCTCAAGCTGATCGACCTGGGTGCGGTGTCGCGGATCAACTCGTTCGGCTACCTCTACGGCACCCCGGGCTACCAGGCGCCGGAGATCGTCCGGACCGGCCCCACCGTGGCCACCGACATCTACACCGTCGGGCGCACGCTGGCCGCGCTGACAATCAACCTGCGCACCCGCAAAGGCCGGTACGTCGACGGTCTGCCGGAGGGCGATCCGGTGCTGACCACCTACGACTCGTTCGGACGTCTGCTGCGCCGCGCCATCGACCCGGATCCGCGACGCCGGTTCGCCACCGCCGAGGAGATGTCCAGCCAGCTGCTCGGCGTGCTGCGCGAGGTGGTCGCTCAGGACAGCGGAATGCCGCGGCCCGGCCTGTCCACGACATTCAGCCCGTCGCGCTCGACGTTCGGGGTCGACCTGCTGGTGGCACACACCGACGTCTACCTGGACGGCCAGGTGCACTCGGAGAAGCTGACCGCCCAGGAGATCGTCCGCGCGCTGCCGGTGCCGCTGGTCGACCCGGCCGACGTCGGCGCCACCGTGCTGTCCGCGACCGTGCTCAGCCAGCCGGTGCAGACCCTCGACTCGCTGCGCGCGGCCCGGCACGGCGCGCTGGATTCCGAGGGCATCGACCTGGCGGAGTCCGTCGAGCTGCCGTTGATGGAGGTCCGCGCGCTGCTCGATCTGGGCGACGTCGCCAAGGCGACCCGCAAGCTCGACGACCTGGCCGGCCGGGTGGGGTGGCGCTGGCGGCTGGTCTGGTTCCGCGCGGTGTCCGAACTGCTCACCGCCGACTACGATTCGGCGACAAAGCATTTCACCGAGGTGCTGGACACCATGCCCGGTGAGCTGGCCCCCAAACTCGCGCTGGCCGCGACCGCCGAACTGGCCGGAAGCACCGACGAACGCACCTTCTACAACACCGTGTGGTGTACCGACAACGGGGTGGTCTCGGCGGGTTTCGGGCTGGCCCGTGCTCAGTCCGCCGGCGGTGACCGCAACGGTGCGGTGCACACCCTCGACGAAGTACCCGCCACCTCAAGGCATTTCACCACCGCCCGGCTGACCAGCGCGGTGACGTTGCTGTCCGGCCGGTCGACGACCGAGGTCACCGAGGAGCAGATCCGCGACGCCGCGCGCCGGGTGGAGGCGCTGCCGGACACCGAGCCGCGGGTGCTGCAGATCCGGGCGCTGGTGCTGGGCACCGCGATGGACTGGATCGCCGACAATGAGGCCAGCACCAACCACATTCTCGGTTTCCCGTTCACCGAGCACGGTCTGCAACTCGGGGTGGAGGCGTCGCTGCGGGGACTGGCCCGGGTCGCGCCCACCCAGGCGCACCGCTATGCGCTGGTCGACCTGGCCAACAGCGTGCGGCCCACGTCTACCTTCTAGCGCCTCCGATCCGCCTTTCGCCCTTCAGCGTGCGTCCAGGGCGCGAGTCCGCGGCGAATCCCGCCCTCAGCACACACTCGACGCCAGGAGCGCACACTCGACGCGCGATGCCGCTGCTACCCGTCGAGCAGCTGGACGCAGGCCCGGGCGATCGCCAGTTCCTCGTTGGTCGGAATCACCAGGACGGTGGTCGGCGACTTGTCCGCGGAGATGCGGCGCGCTCCCCTGGCCGGGCTCTCGTTGAGGTGCTCGTCAAGTTCGATACCCAACGCCGCCATCCCCGTCAGGGCGTCCCGGCGCACCGCGGCGTCGTTCTCCCCCACGCCCGCGGTGAAGGTCACCACGTCGGTGTTGCCGAGCACCGCCATGTAGGCGCCGATGTACTTGCGCAGCCGGTGGATGTAGACCTCGTAGGCCAATCGCGCTGACTCGTCGCCGGATTCGATCTTTTCGTGCAGCCTGCGGAAGTCCACCTCACCGGCAAGGCCTAGCACACCCGAGCGGCGGTTCAGCATCGTTTCGATCTGCTCGACATCCATCTCGGCGGCCCGCCACAGATACATGATCACACCCGGATCGATGTCCCCGGCGCGGGTGCCCATGACCAGACCCTCCATCGGCGTCAGCCCCATCGAGGTGTCCACCGGGCGGCCGCCGACGATCGCCGACGCCGATGCGCCGTTGCCCAGATGCAGCACGATCTGGCTGAGCGACCCGAGCGGCGCCTCCAGGAAGTCCGCGGCCTGCTCGCTGACGTACTGGTGCGAGGTGCCGTGAAAGCCGTAGCGGCGGATGTGCCACTGCTGTGCGACTTCGCGGTCGATGGCGTACGTGGCCGCGGCCGGCGGCAGGTCGTGGAAGAATGCGGTGTCGAACACCACGATGTGCGGTATGTGGGGCAGCGCCTTTCGTGCCACCTCGATGCCGATCACCGCGGGCGGGTTGTGCAGCGGCGCAAGCGGAGCCAGCTCCCCGAGCTTCGCGATCAGTTCGTCGTCGACGCGGGTGGGGTGGTAGAGATCCGGTCCGCCGTGCACCACCCGGTGTCCGACGGCGATCAGGCCCAAGGTGTCCAGCTGCGCCCCGGCTTCGTCGAACATCTCGAAAGCGGTGCGCAGCGCGGCTTCGTGGTCGGCGATCCTGCCGGCGCGGTGCACGTCGCGCTCACCGACGGTCAGGGTTGCCGAGGACGAATCCTCCTCGATCCGTTCGACGATGCCGTCGGCCAGTGAAGCACCCGAATCAGGCTCCACCAGTTGGAATTTCAACGATGACGAACCGGAGTTGATCACCAGCACCGTTCGCGGCGTCATCACTTCTCCTGGGCCTGGATCGCGGTGATCGCGACCGTGTTGACGATGTCGGAGACCAACGCCCCGCGGGACAGGTCGTTGACGGGCTTGTTCAGTCCCTGCAGCACGGGTCCGATCGCGATCGCCCCCGCGCTGCGCTGCACGGCCTTGTAGGTGTTGTTGCCGGTGTTCAGGTCGGGGAAGATCAGCACCGTGGCCCGGCCTGCCACCGGCGAGTCCGGCATCTTGGTTGCCGCCACCGACGGCTCCACCGCCGCGTCGTACTGAACGGGACCCTCGACCAGCAGCTCGGGCGCCCGCTGATGTACCAGTTCAGTTGCGGCCCTGACCTTCTCGACGTCGGCGCCGGTCCCGGAAGTGCCGGTCGAATACGAGAGCATGGCGACCCTGGGTTCGATGCCGAATTGCGCGGCGGTCCTGGCCGACGAGATGGCGATGTCGGCAAGCTGCTCCGAGGTCGGGTCCGGCACGATCGCGCAGTCCCCGTAGGCCAGCACCCGATCGGCCAGGCACATCAGGAAGATGCTCGACACCGTCGACTCGTGGGGCTGGGTCTTGATGATCTCGAACGCCGGGCGGACGTTGTGGGCCGTGGTGTGCG
>JAOPWF010000118.1 GCA_025965815.1 Mycobacterium sp. | reverse complement strand
GCTGTTTGAGCAGCCCATCGGGCCCGGTCAGCGACAGGCCCTGTTCCTGAGCCAGCCGAACCAGCTCGACCGCGGCCTGCGCCTCGGCCGACTGCTCAGCTGCCTTCTTCTTCGTCACATCATCCAGAGTCGTCATCACGGCACCTTCCTCGCCGAGCACCGCTCAGCGTGTCAGGCCAGAAACACCGTTAAACCCACAGTCCCTTGACGCGGTCCGATTTCGCGTCGACTAGGCCGAGTGTCCGCCGAGGGTCCGACATGATTTAGCTACCGCCGAGGCGGAGATCCTCGAAGCAGGCGAGCCCGACGAAACGGTGGCGCTGGTAGTGAGTGCGCTGCGGAACGGGTCGGTGGGTGTCGGTCTCCGCACGGTGGCGGAGGAGGTCGGGGAGCGGAGGAGGTCGGGGATCAGGAGGTGCCGTGGCCGGCACCGGACGAGTGGCTGGAAGGCGTGAATGCGAGAGCGCTTCGCTTGGCGCCTGCGTCCGCAAACGTCTTGAGAGTTAAGGGTATCCCGGGCGATTGGCGGGGACGTCCCGGGCGTCACCGAGGAGCGTTACTGACGTAAGCGTTACTGGCGTCGACCAGAGCCCCGCGCTGTTGAGGGCGACCGCGTCATCAGCGGCCGCCACCGCCTCCCGCTTGGCGTGGCGGCGCGCTCGCTTAACCGACTTGAAGATTGCCGCGGTGGACCGGCGCACGGCAACGGCGTCGGGGTGCTCAGGAGGCAGCGCCTCGACCTCGGACAACACCTGCAGGCAGGTGTTGAGCTTCTCCGGATCGATGTCGGTCACGTGGGAAGGGTACGGCTAGCCCTGCTCCGCAGGCCGGGCGACAGCTCGAGGCAGGGTGCTCACGGCGCGAGCTGAAGTTGTCGATTCCGCCGCGGTGTTCGACGATTGGCGTGAGTATTGCCGCGACGGGCGGGGGCGTATGAACGTGACCGAGCACTACCGGGCAGCTCTGCATGGCCTGTACGACCTGGACGAACGCCTCGAGCAGGAGCGGCTGTCCGAGCGCGGGCTCCAGGATGCCATGGCAACCAGGGCCCAGGAGGCGGGCCGGCCAGACATGGTGGACCAGATACGCAGACCCACGGGTTACGAGCCTGCTGCCGTATTGGACGACGCGCTGGCCTGCTCGGGACGCCAGGTCCAGTCCCGGCTCGGGCTGCTGCAGCGCGAGGCGCCGACGTCGGTGGTCGTCGGGATGTGGCCGGAGTCGACCGTCAACGCCCGGGCCGAGCGCGTGGCCCCGAACGCCGGAATCGTCTACGTCAACACCGGTTTGATCGCTGCCGTGCGGTTGTTGGCGCTGTACGCGGCATCCGGGGCAGCCACGTACCTGCAGAACCCGGCGCTTGGTCACGACTACGACGCCGCAGAACTACGGCGGGTGGTCGAACACACCGTCATCGGCGTGGTCGTCGGCGCCGATGTGCGCACCGAAGCCTGTCTGTGGTTGATGCAAGGCCCGCGCGACCGCTTTCGGCGCGAACTCATCGAATGCGCACTGCAGTTCGTGATCGCCCACGAATACGGTCACCTGCTGACCGCCCTTGAAATCCGTTGTCTCTCGCTGGACCTACGGCGCCACCTTCAGCCGCTGAGCGAAAGTCAGGTGCTGACAAGTCAATCCGTGGAGATCGACGCCGACCAGACTGCTTTCGACATCCTGTTCGCCGACTATCAGCGGGCCTCGCCGGAACACCTGATCATGGTCGGGCTCGGCGCGAGCCTGGCGATTCTTCTGCAAGTGGCTACCTACTACTATGCGCTGGCGATCGGTTCGGGTGATTGGGGGTGGTCGCACCCCAACCCGGAGATACGGCTCGGCGGGATCGATCAGGCGGCCCAACGGCACAACCTCGACCCCCGTGTGACGCGTGAGGTCACAAGGTTCCTCGAATGGGCCTATGACACGTTCGGCATTGCAGAGGCACGCCGGCGAGCCGCCGGAATCGAGAACGGAGAGGGTGCATGAGGTTTCCGTTCAGTCTGCGGAGCACCGCGGCGTCGCCGATCAGCTATCAGGCTGGTACGCCGGCGAATTGGGAAGAAGGGGTCGCCGCGTTCACCATCAACAACGACGGTGGCCTGGCGATCGTCGGTCCGTGCCCGCGGTGTAACGAACGCATCCGCCAGCCGTTGGGCAATGAACTCTTACCGGCATTCGGAACGGCGCAGCCGCAGAAGGTGAAAGTGCGGGTGGTGTGCAATTGCGGCACCTCGCACCCGGGCGCCCCGCCCGAGGCCCGGGGGTGCGGTGCTGAGGGTGGAGTGGAAATTGAGCGCTGAGACGCCGGGCAAAGGGCCGCGGATCCGTGCGGCCGAGGTGACCGCCGAAGAACGGGCGGCCGACGAGTGGGTCACCACCTCGGTCCGCGAGGCGCTGCCCACCATCCGAGAAATCGCCAAGAACTGGGGCAACACCGTCACGGCGCTGACGGCACTGTTCGGTTTCGGCACGTTGATTTCCGGCGACAAGACCGTGCGTGCGCTACAGCTCGACTGGCGAATCACCTACGGCTGCTTGACCATCATCGCATTGTGCGCGGGAGCTGCGGCGGTGGTCGCCGCGGCGTTGGCCGCCCAGGCGACCATCACGGAGGTCAGTCCGGACCTTGCCGATCGGGTGGCTCAACGCCGGCGGCGGATCGAACAGGCCATACACCGACTGAGGCTCTCCCGGTGGGTCGCCGGTGTCGCCGTCGTCGCGGCGGTGGCCGCCACCGCTGTCCGGTGGTTCGGCCCGGTGTAGCGCGAGACGTGGGCGGACAGATCGGACCGATCCGGAGTTCGATGGTGGTGCGCATAACCGAGTGCGTTCCAGTGGCAGACCACCCCTGACATAGGGTGGTTGCCGTGGCGGAAGCGTTCGACGCGGTTGGGTCCTTATCGAC
>JAOPWF010000112.1 GCA_025965815.1 Mycobacterium sp. | reverse complement strand
TTAACGGCATTGCCATCACAACCAGGGCGTTTCAGCCTGACCGATCCCGGCCACCTCACCCTCACCGGCAAGGGCAACAAGACCCGCGTCGTGCCACTGACCGAGAAGGTGATCGACCAACTGCACGTCTACCTCGCCGAATTCCATCCCAATGCCGCTAAACTCCCCGCCACACGTCCGGTGTTCTACAGTCCCCACCACGGACACCCTGCCGAACTGTCAGCCGACACGGTCTCGGCAGTGCTCAAGCAAGCAGCCACAACTGCACGCGCACAATGCCCTTCGATCCCCGAGCACGTCCACTGCCACATGCTGCGCAAAACCAAAGCCATGGACCTCTACCAGCAGGGCATCCCGCTGCCGGTCATCATGCGTCTTCTCGGCCATGAAAACGCCTCCACCACAGCAGCGTTCTGCGCAAACGCTCGGGAATTGCATACCTACCGGAACCAAGGCGATTCAGTCGGCAACCCGCAACCGGTTGGGTGCGGTGGCGGCGAAGCGGCGCTTCAGATTGCCTATCGCTTCCCGATGGACGCGCGTCCTGCGCGTTAGGCCGCACCAGCACCGACACGACTTGTAGACCGACAGCGCATCGCTGATTTACGGGCTTGCCGACGAGTGCGGAATCATGACCGTCGCGACGAGGCCCCGATGATCCGAACCGGCAATCTTCATCGTGCGCAGCGAAGTCGCCGTGCAGTTGCGAGTCAGTATGTGGTCGATAGCGAGGAATGGCGGTAGCCGCCAGTCGGCCGGGAAGGTGGGCTCAATCCCTGCCCCGGATTGCTCGGCCGCATCCCGATAACCATTGCGCAGTAGACCGCGGAATGGACGCATGTCGGTTGTACTGTTCAGGTCGCCCGCAACGATCACTGCACCGCCGTCCGTCCCCTTGGCGACCTCAAGGAGGGTAACCGGCAAACGATCTAAGTCACGACGCCAGTCATCGATCGGCTGCGGCCAGGGACCGGCTACGTGCGCCACGACGACGGTGGGATCGATTGAAATGCCCGTGATCCGTATTTGCGCGCTAACGAACGCCATCTCGTAACCGTCGAGCCGCCTTGTTGCGTGCATCGGGAACCGACTCCATACGCCGACTCCAGAAGCCTCGGCGCGCGGATCGAGCCAGCGGTACGGGAATGTCGCGTCCAGCCCGGCCGCGGACAGACGGTCAACTTCTTGCGGGGTCAGCTCCTGGAATGCAAGAACATCGGCCTGCGACCGAGCCGATCTCACGAGATAGTCTGGATCGGCTAGCCCTTCGCGGAGGTTCGCCGAGATCACCCGAACAACGACACCCGCGGTTGGGGCGGCGTCCGAACCCAGGTATCGGGGGACTTGGACCGCGAGCGTCGTCACCGTCAGACCTACGGCGAGGACGGCGAGAATCCAGCGTCTAGCCAGGATCAGCAAACCCACCGACACAGGTCCGCAGAGCATCAGGTATGGCGAAAAGGCCACCGTCAACAAGACGACGTGGTTAGTGACCGGCACGTAACGTGAAGCCAAGGCCCAGCCCGAAATGGCGAGGGCCACGACGCCGCAGATCGTCGGGGTTGCCCGCTGAATCTTGTACAGTATTGGTTCCGTTTCTTGTGCTGGCCTTCCCTTTACGGTTCAGCTTGACCGTACCGGATGCGATCCGTGTCGGCGCCACAGTGGTCAAGAAGTACGATACCGCCAGCCCTGACCAATCGGCTCCTGCCCGACCACCCACCGGATCAGGGCGACTGCCTGTACGCCGTCGCCGCGCTTAACCAGCTATAGATGGCTGGTCCTCCGTCCGGACCCGTGCGGATTGGCGCGTGCGCTCTAGCGACACTGCCCCTGTGATCTTCGTGGCCCATGACCGGGTGCTGACAAGCGCGAATCGCGCCATCGCCGTGGGCTTCCCGCCTGGGCATGCGGCCGGGCTAGCGGCTCGCGAAAATGGGTCCGCTGATCGGGTCGAATTTGATGCCGAACGATTTCGGGGGATCTGCTGGCCGCAATGCGCCCGCTGACGAGGCGCTGGCGTTATCGGCGCGGGGCGCCGGCCCTGACCGGTTCGAAGCCGGCCCACGCGTTCCGGTGCGGCCTCATTGCCGAAAGCGGCTAATGCTAATGTGCAGATGCTAGCGCTGCTATCAGCGGCGCCTCAGCGTCGGACCAATCGGGACGCCCATTGCAAAACACGACTGCGGGCTCTGATCGGCCGGTAATGATTGCAGCCGCATAACCCGCAGTCTGTCCCGGATCGATAATGTTTGTGCGCCGAACGGTCGTGGCCACACGCGCACACACCGATTCGCACGGTAAGAAGATACGCGGAAGCCGCAGCCGCGGTCCATTCCGACCTGCTGGACACCACGGGCATCGCACTCATTAAGCGTTCCGCGGAGGGCATTGTTGGCGCCGCCTACAGCAGGCAGCCAATGGTGGTCTGCCGCTCTCGAGGCGGTGTCGGGCCTTGCTCGCGTCAGGTGATTTCGAGTGCTACAGGAGTGGCAGCCCGTAGTTATCGAGGTACCGAAGCCGTTGATCGGTTACCTAAGGCGCGCCAGACAGGCTGGACCGACGGGCTCCAGTGGGGCGGAGCGTGAGGTCGAGCGTTGCGTAGGGTCCCTCTTGAAAAACCACTGAGACAAACTACCTATCGTGTACCGGGGCGTCATAACCGCCCAGGCCGCCGTCCTCATCGCGCTGCACACTTATCAGACACACCGGAGCTCCACGCCCGACAGCACTACCGCGTCGTCGCGCCACGGCGCCGTCACGGTCGCGACGATCCGGCCGTCTTCCTTCCAGACCCGGGCCAGCAGCATCTCACCGGGGAAGACCACGCCGACGAATCGCACGCCGTATGTGCGGACGGCACTCGCATCGCTGTCGAGGAAGGCGTCCACGAGCGCCTTGCACGCGATCCCGTAGGTGCACAGCCCGTGCAGGATCGGGCGCGGGAAACCCGCCGCCGCAGCGAATTCCGGATCCGAGTGCAGCGGATTGCGGTCCCCGCACAACCGGTACAGCAGCGCCTGCTGCGGCAGGATGGGCAGCGGCACTTCGACATCGGGAGCGCGCTCGGGCGGTGCAACAGACGTGGACGGACCGCGTTCGCCACCGAACCCACCCTCCCCACGCGCGAAGATCGACCGACGGGTGCTCCACAACGGCGTGCCGTCGAGGGCGGTCACGGTTGTTTCGCTGACGATCACCGCCGCCTTGCCCTTGTCCCAGATATCGACCAGCCGGTTGACCGCGCGCGCGGATCCGCTGGCAGGCAGCGGTCCGGGAACGGTCACTTCCTCACTGGCGTGCAGAACCCGGCCGAGTTCGATGTCGACCCCGGGAAAGCTCACCCGCGGCGGCTCGGTGGCATGGAAGGTAGCCGCCACGCTGCCGAAGGTCGGCAGCACCTGCGGGGTATTGTCAACCAGATAGCTCAGCTCCCGTGGATTCATCGGGTCCACACCGGCGCCCAGCCCGAGGTGGTAGAGCTGGACATCGCTACTGCTCCAAGAGAACTCGACCGGTTCCAGCTCGGCACCGAGAGCGACGTCGAGATCGATCGGCATGTCACTCCCTGCCGGCGATGTGCAGCGCCGCCAGGTAACCGAACGTCATGGCCGGTCCTATGGTCCCGCCGGGTCCGGGGTAGGTGTGACCCATCACCGGAGAACTGACATTGCCTGCGGCATAGAGTCCTTCGATCACGGTGCCGTCATCCCGCAGCGCGCGGGCGTGGACATCGGTCCGCACGCCGCCCTTGGTACCGAGGTCACCGGGCACCATCTTGACCGCATAGTAGGGCGGGTGCGTCAGCTCGCCGAGGCTCGGATTCGGCTTGTTGGTGGGGTCGCTGTAGTACTTGTCGTAGGCGCTCTCACCGCGGTGGAAGTCATCGTCCACGCCGGTGCGGGCGAAGCCGTTGAATCGCTCCACCGTGCGCTGTAGCCCGTCGGTATCGACGCCAATCTTGGCCGCCAACTCCGGAATCGTGTCGGCGACGACCACCACGCCGCACTCCAGCCACTTGCGCGGGATGCGTTGTCCGCCCTGCAGTCCCGCGAACAGGTAACGGTCGCGGCACTGCTGGTCGAGGATCATCCAGGACGGCAGATTCTCACCCGGCCCGGGGCCCTGACCGTGCGTGCCGCCATACATGCGATGCGTGGCTTCGACGTAGGGCAGCGCTTCGTTCATGTACCGCTCGCCGGAGGAGTTGACGATGATCGACCCGGGCGCGTTGCGTTCGGACAGCGCGAACCACGGTCCGTTAGGCAGTGGAATGGTCGGACCCCACCAGGCGTCCTCCATCATCTCCAGTGCCGCGCCGAGCTTCTCGGCTGCCACGATGCCGTCCCCGGTGTTGGCGGCTGCGCCCACGGTCCAGTCCGCGGTGATCGGCGCCCGCTGGTACTTCACCCGCATCTGCTCATTGCGCTCGAATCCGCCGCACGCCAGAATCACGCCGCGGTGCGCTTTGATCAGTTGCGGTTCAGTCGATTCCGGAGCGTTGGTGTCACGGACATACACGCCGCGAACCGCACCGCCGTCGACGTAGAGGTCTGTCAACGCGGTGTTGAGCAGAACAGGAACGCCGGCTTCACGCAGACCGATCCGCAGCGGCGCGATCAGCGCCCGACCCATACCGACGAGGTTCTTCCCGGTCGCCTTGGCCCAGAAGGTGCGGGCACCCACCCGCAGACTGCGCAGCAGACCCTTCGGATGGCGTTTGAGCAGGTTGAGCCGGACGTAATCCTGTTGGAGTACAACGACGTTCAGTGGCACCTTGCTGTAGGCCGGTTCCAGCCCGGGCAGGTCTACCCCGAGTTTCTTGGCGTTGAACGGCCGCGGCTCGATCGAGCGCCCACCTGGACGACCGCCGGGAGCCTCCGGGTAGTAGTCAGAGTAGCCAGGCACCCAACCCATCTTGGTCGGGCTCTGCCTCAGGACGAAGGACAGCATCTCGGGCGCCCGCTGGAGATAGGTGTCGATGCGCTCGGCCTCCACGACATCACCGACGATGCCGTGCAGGTATGTGCTTGCCGCGCCGGGCGTGTCCGAGACACCGTCTCGCTTGAGGACCTCGTTGTTCGGGATCCACACGCCGCCGCCGGATCGGGCGGTCGACCCGCCGAAGTGGGCGGCCTTCTCGACCACTACGGTCGAGAGGCCCTGGTGAGCCGCGGCTAGGGCAGCAACCATCCCGGCGCCGCCGCTGCCGACCACGACGACGTCGAACTCCTGTCCTGTCATGTAGAACACGTTATAGAATTGCCCCCGCCGGGCGCTACCGCCCCGGTCACACCGACGAGGGGACTTCGGGGAAATGCTCAGTGTCGAGACGCGGGACGTGTTGGCCGCCGATCTGGCTGAGGCGGAGCGGAGCCGGGTTGCGATCGCCCCGTTGACCGCGGCTCATGCCGATATCGACGTGGTGGATGCCTATGAGATCCAGTTGATCAATATCCGGCAGCGGGTAGCCGAGGGGGCCCGGGTGATCGGGCACAAGGTGGGGCTGTCCTCGCAGGCGATGCAGCAGATGATGGGCGTCGATGAGCCCGATTACGGACATCTGCTCGACGAGATGCAGGTCTTCGAAGACCGCCCTGTCCCTGCCGGGCGCTACCTTTTTCCGCGCGTCGAGGTCGAGGTCGGGTTTGTGCTGGCCGACGATCTGCCCGGGGCGGGCTGCACCGAGGATGACGTGCTGGCCGCGACGGCGGCGTTCGCCCCGAGTATCGAGCTGATCGACACC
This sequence comes from Mycobacterium sp., assembly GCA_025965815.1. Classification (GTDB taxonomy): domain Bacteria; phylum Actinomycetota; class Actinomycetes; order Mycobacteriales; family Mycobacteriaceae; genus Mycobacterium. The sequence goes on along the minus strand of JAOPWF010000112.1, from coordinate 6,951 downwards.
CGGATCACCGACTGGAAGATCGCGTTGTGCGACACCATCGCCGACAACGCGTCCTCGGCCGGCTGGGTGTTGGGGGCGAGCCGGGTGTCGCCGAAGGACATCGACATCCGCAACATCGACGCCGTGCTGACGAGGAATGGTGAGGTGGTCGCGAAGGGGCGCAGTGATGCGGTGTTGGGGAACCCGGTGACGGCGGTGGCGTGGTTGGCCCGCAGGGTCGATGATTTCGGGGTGCGGCTAAGGGCGGGGGACATTGTGTTGCCTGGGTCGTGCACCCGGGCGATCGATGCCCGTCCCGGCGACGATTTCGTCGCCGACTTCGCCGGGCTGGGCTCCGTCCACCTGAGTTTCGAATAGAGGGAGCATTTCTTATGCCGTCGAAGGCGTCTGTGGCGATTGTGGGGTCGGGAAACATCTCGACCGACCTGCTGTACAAGTTGTTGCGCTCTGAGTGGTTGGAGCCGCGCTGGATGGTGGGTATCGACCCGGAATCCGAGGGCCTGGCCCGGGCGAAGAAACTGGGGTTGGAGACCACCCATGAGGGGGTGGACTGGCTGCTGGCCCAGTCGGAGAAGCCGGACCTCGTCTTTGAAGCGACCAGTGCCTATGTGCACCGCGACGCCGCCCCGAAATACGCGGAGGCGGGGATTCGGGCGATCGACCTGACCCCGGCGGCGGTGGGTCCGGCGGTGATCCCGCCGGCGAACCTGCGCGAACATCTGGACGCGCCGAACGTGAATATGATCACCTGCGGCGGACAGGCCACCATCCCCATCGTCTACGCCGTGTCCCGCGCCGTGGAAGTGCCGTACGCCGAGATCGTCGCTTCCGTCGCGAGCGTGAGTGCCGGGCCGGGCACGCGGGCCAATATCGATGAGTTCACCAAGACCACCAGCCGCGGGGTGGAAACCATCGGCGGCGCCACTCGCGGCAAAGCGATCATCATCCTCAACCCCGCCGATCCGCCAATGATTATGCGGGACACCATTTTCTGCGCGATTCCCGAGGACGCCGACACCGACGCCATCGCGAAGTCCATCCATGAGGTAGTGGCCGAGGTGCAGACCTATGTGCCCGGCTACCGGTTGCTCAATGAGCCGCAGTTCGACGCCCCGAGCGTGAACTCGGGTGGCTACGCGCTGGTGACCACGTTCGTCGAGGTCGAAGGCGCCGGGGACTACCTGCCCCCGTATGCGGGGAATTTGGACATCATGACCGCGGCGGCGACCAAGGTCGGCGAGGAAATCGCCAAAGAAACACTGTCCGCGACAGCGGGAGGGGCCCAAGCATGAACGCCACGAGCGAGATCTGGGATATCCGGATCACCGACACCAGCCTGCGCGACGGGTCGCACCACAAGCGCCACCAGTTCAGCGCCGACGAAGTCCACGCCATCGTGGCCGCGTTGGACACCGCGGGGGTGCCGGTGATTGAGGTGACCCACGGCGACGGACTGGGCGGCTCCAGCTTCAACTACGGGTTCTCCAAAACCCCCGAACAAGAGTTGATCAAACTCGCCGCGGAGACAGCGAAAGAGGCGAAGATCGCCTTCCTCATGCTCCCAGGTGTCGGCACCAAAGAGGACATCAAGGAGGCACAGAACAACGGCGGCTCGATCTGCCGGATCGCCACGCACTGCACCGAGGCCGACGTCTCGATCCAGCACTTCGGGCTGGCCCGCGAACTCGGCCTGGAGACGGTCGGCTTTTTGATGATGGCCCACACCATCTCCCCGGAAAAACTCGCGCAGCAGGCCCGGATCATGGCCGACGCGGGCTGTCAGTGCGTGTACGTGGTGGACTCCGCCGGCGCCCTCGTGCTGGAGGGGGTCGCCGACCGCGTCGCCGCCCTGGTCGCCGAGTTGGGTGATGATGCGCAGGTCGGGTTTCACGGCCACGAGAACCTCGGCCTCGGTGTCGCCAACTCGGTGGCGGCGGTGCGCGCCGGGGCGAAGCAGATCGACGGGTCGACTCGCCGGTTCGGGGCGGGTGCGGGGAATGCGCCGGTGGAAGCACTGATCGGGGTGTTCGACAAGATCGGGGTGAAGACGGGGATCGATTTCTTCGAGATCGCCGATGCCGCCGAAGACGTGGTGCGTCCGGCGATGCCCGCCGAATGCCTGCTGGACCGCAACGCGCTGATCATGGGCTATGCGGGGGTGTACTCCAGTTTTCTGAAGCACGCCATCCGCCAGGCCGAACGCTACGACGTCCCCGCCGCCGCCCTGCTGTACCGCGCCGGAAAACGCAAACTCATCGGCGGCCAGGAAGACCAACTCATCGACATCGCCCTGGAAATCAAACGCGAACAAGCCAACGGACACACCGTCGCGCGCTGAAGCCTGCACCTAGGTCTGTTAAGTGAATTTTTCTGGCTCTCGGAATACCCGCGTGTCCAGGAACGACGCCGCAGATCGGCCGGCCGGCACCACGCGAAGTCGTTTAGCTTGAAGTTCATCTGGTTAGGCCTTGGGGCGCGACAACGCGTCGCAGACCGAAGGAGTGATCCGATGAAGTTGACCGCAACTACCGTTCGTCGCGGCCTGTACGGCATGTTCACCGGCGGCCTGCTTGGTGGCCTCGCATCCGCAGCCATCGTCATGCCGTCCGCTAACGCAGCGCCGCCCAATACCTGCAGCGCCAGCGGACTCGCCAACACCATCAGCACCGTGTCGGCGTCGACGACCGCGTATCTGGAAACGCATCCCCAGACCAATCAGGCATTCACGGACATTGCGAAGCAGTCGCCCACGCAGGCGCAGGAGTCCTACCGTGCGTACTTCGCGAACAACCCTCAGGCCGCCAACGACATGAGGGCCATTCAGAAGCCCGTCCAGGCCCTCTCGGCTGAGTGCGGCCTCACAGTGGCACCAACCCCGGTTGTCGACGCCCTCCAGGCGCTCTAACCGAACAGGGGCGGGCAGTATGGGGCGGTGACCAGCCCGAAACTAGCTGTCCCTACTGAGCGCCGACGGCGTGTCGGTTCGATGGAGGTGCTGCTCGCCGCGCTCATTGCGCTGGCGCTGTCCGGTGGCGTGGTCAGCGCCGCGCTGGTCCGCACACCCAACCTCAGCGTGGCCGCAACGGTTTTCTGCGGGGTGTTCGTTCAGGCCCTGCCTTTCCTGGTGCTCGGCGTCCTCATCAGCGGGTTGGTTGCGGCGTTCGTCTCGGCGGACCGGCTCACCCGCTGGCTGCCCCGGCGAACCGCCGTGGCGGTGGCCGTCGCCGGGGTGGGCGGGGCAGCGCTGCCGGGCTGCGAATGTGGCTCGGTGCCGGTGGCCCGCCGACTGTTCGGCGACGCCGCATCCGGCGCCGCTGCCCTGACGTTCATGCTGTCCGCCCCGGCGATCAATCCGGTGGTGTTGGTCGCGACCGCGGTCGCCTTTCCGGGTGAGCCCGCGATGGTGCTGGCGCGCTGCCTGGCTTCGCTGCTCACCGCCATGACGATGGGCATGCTCTGGGCGCGCTGGGGGAAGGCCACGTGGGTCACCCGGACTCTGCCCCGGCTGCACGACGACGACGCACCGCGCTGGACGGCGTTCACCGAGGCCGCCCGCCACGATTTTCTGCAGGGCGGACCGTACCTGGTGCTGGGCGCCGCGGCCGCTGCCGGTCTACGGGTCCTGGTTCCACCGTGGGTGTACGAACACCTCGCCGGGCACCTGCTGGTGGGCGTGGTCACGATGGCCCTGCTCGCGGTGGTGCTGGCGCTGTGCTCCGAAGCCGACGCATTTGTCGCCGCGAGCCTGACGATGTTGCCGCTGCTGCCGCGGTTGGTGTTTCTGGTGGTCGGGCCCGCCGTCGACGTCAAGCTGTCGGCGATGCAGGCCGGAATGTTCGGCCGCCAGTTCGCGGTCCGTTTCGGCCCCGCGACGCTGGTGGTGGCCACGGTCATCGCGACGGCCGTCGGCCTGTTGCTGCTCGGCGGTGCCCGGTGAGCAGGGGGACGCAGAACGTCCTGCTGCTGCTGGTCGGTCTTGCCACCGGCGTGATGGTGGTCAAGGGCACCTATTTGCACTACGTGAAGCCCGCTCTGCTGCCGTGGCTGGTCGCGACGGCAGTGGTCCTGATTGCGCTCTCCGTGGTCGCGATCGTCCGCGACATCCGACACGGTGCAGGAGCCGACGGCCATCGGCACCGGTCTTGGCTGGTGTGGCTGCTGTTGGCGCCGATCGCACTCACCGCATTCGTGGTGCCGCCGCCGCTGGGAGCGCGTGGGGCGACGCCCGAGGTGACTGCCGTCAAGGAGCCGCATCGCCAGGCGTTCGCGCCGCTGCCCGCCGAGCGTGCTCCGACTTTGTCGCTGCCCGAGGTGCTGATGCGCGCGGCCACCGATTCTGCCGGGACACTCGACAACCGGCTGATCACGACCACCGGTTTCACGATGAAGGCTGGGGACAGCACCGACCTGGCGCGGGTCGTGATCGTCTGCTGCGCCGCCGACGCCCAACTCGCGCGCATCCACCTCGCACCCTCAGGTATCGCCGCGGACTATCCGGAGGACACCTGGTTGCGGGTCGAGGGCCGTGTATTGCCCGGCACATCGCAGGCGGCGACCAACTTCATCCCGACCCTGGCGGTGTCGAGTGTGACCCGGGTCGATAAGCCGGCGAACACCTACGCCTACTAGTAGAACCTGTTCCAGAAATGAGGGTGTCGGCCAGGCAGGGCACGATGGTCGGATGACCGTCACCCAGCCCATCGCCACCCGTGCCAAGGCCCAGGCGATCCTCGAACAGCTGGCCGGACCCGGCGCGACACTGCGAGATGACCAGTGGACCGCCATCGAGGCGCTCGTCGTGCAGCGACGGCAGGCATTGGTGGTGCAACGCACCGGATGGGGTAAGTCGGCGGTCTACTTCATCGCCGCCAAGCTGCTGCGCGAGGAGGGCCGTGGCGCGACGGTCATCGTGTCACCGCTGCTCGCGCTGATGCGAAACCAGGTCGCCGCGGCGGAGCGCGCCGGAGTGCGCGCGGCCACCATTAACTCCGGCAACGTCACCGAATGGGATGACATCCACCAGCGAGTGACCGGCGGGGACCTCGACGTGCTGCTGGTCAGCCCGGAACGGCTCAACAACCCGGACTTTCGCGACAACGTGTTGCCCTCGCTGGCCGCCGATGCTGGCCTGGTCGTAGTCGACGAAGCGCACTGCGTTTCGGACTGGGGCCACGATTTCCGGCCAGACTATCGGCGTATCCGCAGCCTGATCTCGGAATTGGGTACGGACATACCGGTTTTGGCCACAACTGCCACCGCCAACGACCGGGTGGTCGACGATGTCGCCGCCCAACTGGGTGTCGGCGGCAGGGACACCCTGGTGCTGCGCGGCGGCCTGGACCGCGAGTCGTTGCGCCTGTCGGTGGTGGCGTTACCCAGCGCGGCGCAGCGAGCGGCTTGGATTGCCGCACAACTGGATTCAATGGAGGGCTCAGGCATCATCTACACCCTCACCGTTGCTACCGCCAACGACATCGCGTCCCTGCTGCGGGACCAAGGCCACAAGGTCGCCGCCTACACCGGCTCGACTGATCCCACCGAGCGCGAGCAGCTGGAATCCGACCTGCTCGACAACCGCGTCAAGGCGCTGGTCGCCACGTCGGCACTGGGTATGGGATTCGACAAGCCCGATCTCGGCTTCGTCATCCACCTCGGCGCCCCGTCCTCGCCCATCGCGTACTACCAGCAGGTCGGTCGTGCCGGTCGGTCCACCGCCAGCGCGGAGGTGATCCTGCTGCCCGGCCATGAGGATCAGGACATCTGGCGCTACTTCGCGTCGGTGGCATTCCCCTCGGAACCCATGGTGCGCAGGGTCATCGACGCGCTCGAGCCGGACCGCCCGCAGTCGACGCCGGCACTGGAACCGCTTGTCGACCTGGGCCGATCGCGCCTGGAGATGGTGCTCAAGGTGCTCGATGTCGACGGTGCGGTGCGGCGGGTCAAAGGAGGCTGGCTCGGCACCGGACAACCGTGGATCTATGACGAGCCGCGCTACCGCAAGCTCGACGAAGCTCGTCGCCGAGAGCAGCAGGCCATGCTGGATTACCAGAGCACTCGTGGGTGCCGGATGGCGTTCCTGCGGGCACAGTTGGATGACCCCGAACTCACCGAGGGCGCCCGATGCGGACGCTGCGACAACTGCACGGGCTCCCGATACAGCGCCGACGTCGACGACGGCGCTCTCGATGCCGCGCGCGAGCAGCTACAGCGGCCCGGCGTCGAACTGACGCCGCGCAAACAGTGGCCGTCGGGCATGAAGAAGCTGGGCGTGGACCTGAGTGGCCGCATCAATGACGGGCCGTCGGTGGGCCGGACAATTGGACGGCTGACCGATCTCGGGTGGGGTGCGCGCCTGCGGCGACTGCTGGATGAACCCGACGGCCCCGTCCCCGACGAGGTGCTGCGGGCCGCGGTCGCGGTGCTCGCCGCATGGCCGTGGGATACCCGCCCGACCGCGGTGATGGGTCTCGACTCGACGACCCACCCGCTGCTGATCGGCTCGGTGGTCGACGCCCTATCGGGACTGGGCCGGCTGACCAACCTGGGCACACTGCGTTATGCGCCCGATCATCGCCCGTTGACAGCGAATAACTCCGCTTACCGTGTTGCGGCGCTGAATGATTCGTGGCTCGACCCGGATCCGTCGGCGATCAGTGCGTTGTCCGGTCCGGTGCTGCTGGTCGACGACGTCGCCGACACCGGATGGACGTTGACTATGGCGGCCCGGGCGCTGCGTCGCGCCGGCGCGGCAGAGGTGCTCCCGTTCGCACTCGCCAGCGTGACCTAGGGCCAGACGGGCTTCACACCACCGAGCTGCGCGGTGAGCGCGTCGGCGGCCGTGACCAGGCCCTGCGCCCGCTTGGTGATCTCGGTGTCGGTCAACGCGTGCCCGATCTGCAACGACACCACCATCGCCTGACGCCGATGGTGGTCGTAGACCGGCGCCGAGAT
>JAOPWF010000103.1 GCA_025965815.1 Mycobacterium sp. | reverse complement strand
GGAATTCCGCAACCTACCCGAGTAGGGACCGGTGAAGTTGGCGCGTCGCACGGCCTGCGCGGCGAAGGCGTTGCGAGCCAACGCCGGTCGGCTCGCTGAGCGGGGGATGCTCGTCGCCCTCGAGTCGTTCCCGTGGTCGGCACTCACTAACACCGGGATCGCCATCAACCTGCTCCGCCGCGCTGAAGCACCGAACACTGGCCTGCTGATCGACGTGTGGCATTTCTACAATGGCGGCGGCCACCCCGACCAACTGGTCGACCTGCCGGCGGCCGGCATCACCGGTTTTCAACTCAACGACGTCCCGCTGGTCCACGAAAACGGAACCGTCCGCACCTCCGGTCCTCTGAAAATAGACTCGCGTAGGGAGGCTTTGTACGAAGCCGACGTTGTCGAGGTCGACATCGAAATGGTCGGGTCGACACGAATGAGTCGTCGGGGGGTTGGCCGTGCGCGGATACGTGGGGCCAGCACGAGTCCGGGAACGCTCAAACCTGGGTCCCTGCCTCAGCGCAACGCATCTCGCCCCTCGCTTGTGTGTTAGTGGAACCACCGGAACCTATGTCAAGAAAGGCCGTGACCCACACGGGAATCAGATCAAGGCCGTTATCGCGCCCCGATCCCCGGATTGGGCATCACCTTGGCCACGTCTGGATGCTCGAACAGCGCGTCACCGGTGGCCACCTCGGCGCTCCCGAATCGTTTCTCGATGAGATGTTCCGGGCGCGGCACGGTCAGCACCATGTCCGCGCTGAGCCGCGAGGTGTACGGCCGGATGGTGACCATCGCGGCCTTCGGGCTGGGGGCCGGGCAGTTGCTGCTGCGGGATGCTGTCTACCAGTTCCACCATCTGTCGGTGATGGCGGACAGCCAGAAGGCGTACCTGCACGGAACGATCGAGTTCTACAGGCCCGGACCAACACGAAGATGACCTCCGCCGCCGAACGGCTCGCGGTGATCGCGGCCGTCACGCTGCCGATCACGGCACTGTCCTCGGTTCTGGGCATGAACCTGATCGTCAACGATGAGACGCGCTGGATACTGCAGGCCTTCACACTGGCCGTCATGCTTGCCATGTCCACGACGCTGCTGGTCTGGGCGAAATGGAAGGGCTGGTTCTAGCGGCGAACGTGCGCGACGCCGTCCTCTGCCTGAGCGGGCTACCCGAACGGGGATATGGGCTAGTCTCACGACGTGGATCAAGATAGACCACAGAGTCTGCTAGGTGCGATCATCCGCGAACAGCGCGAGCTTGCGGCGCTGCCCATGCGCCAGTTGGCCAAGTCTGTTGGGATCTCCAATCCGTATCTCTCGCAGATCGAACGGGGGTTGAGGGCACCCTCCGAGGCGGTGGTCGAGGCACTGGCCGCTTCGCTGGATCTGTCGGTCGAAGAGTTGTACCGGCGCGCGGGTTATGTCGAGTCGGCGAACCCGCACGACGATCCACCTCAATCGGAGCTCGCGGACGCTATCGCGGCGGCACCCGAACTCACGGCGGCCCAGCGTCGAGCGATGGCCGAGATCCACCGAAGTTTCATCGACGCGAACCGGGTACGCCGAGCCTCTGGGAACCACGGCACTGACTAATCCGACAATCGTTGTGCCATTGGTGTGCCAACGAGAAGCAAGGCATGCAAGGTATCCCGTGATGGAAGCTGCGCGCAGATCCGATCGCAGCCGCGGAATTCACCGGCGCCGAGCCTGTGGGGCTGATCACAAATAGCTACGTTAGCAGAATCGGTGCTAACATAGCTAACGACCGGGTCACAGATGGCCATGGTACGACCTACAGGAGGAATGACAATGGCTACAACCACTTCACCGTTCGACGTTGATTTCGAGGCTGCCACCGAGCGGATTCGCGGGCTGAACGAGAAAGTGCTCACCGCGGCGAAGCAGACCGGGACCATGACGATCGACACCTATGAACAGACGTTGAACAGCCTGCTGGATTTCAGCCAGAAGGCCGCCGACTCCACGAAGGTGGACTGGGTTTCGGCGCTCGCCAAGTCGCAGGCGTCGGTCATCACCGAGGTGACGAACGCATACACCAAGGCTGCGCGCGAACTGCTGAAGTAACCCCATCACACGTACACCGGCACTTCAGGCGGTCTTGAGGAGCAACCTTCCGAAAGCCGCCGGAAATGCCCGTGTTCGTCCGCATCCACTACGGAAGGACTTCGCGTGCCCGGCAGTCTGCCGACGAAAATGGCGGCCCAGTTCGCCTGGGCGCCAATCGAAGCATGGGCGTCGTCCACCGCCGGTGCGACCGACTATGCCGCTCGAGCGGTCGGCCGGAACAGATCGCCACTGGGCACGGCGAGGATTTAGCGGAGTTCGCCCGTGTCGCGACGCTTCGCGAGAGGCCGACGTGGGCACATGACGCACCCGAAGTTTCGGTCGTGGCCCATCGCGCGGCTGCTGCACTATTCGGCACCATCAGTCACCGCGGCTGTGCCGACCCTCGTGCTCCCGCCGCAGGCCGGCCATGCGTCGTCCATCGTTGACTACGGGGGTGACCAGAGCCAGGTGATGACGCTCCGGGACGCAGGGTTGGACCGCCTTTTCGCCATCGACTGGTTGCCGGCGACGGATGAGACCGCGGATTGGTCGATCGAGGAGTATCTCGCGGTGTTGGAGGAGGCTGTGCAATTGCTCGGCGGGCGGGTGAATCTAGTCGGTGATTGCCAAGGCGGCTGGCTCGCGGTGGTCTACGCCGGACCGCACCCCGACCAGGTGAACACCCTCTCGATCGGTGGGGCACCAATCGACACCCATGCCGGCCAGTCGGCAGTGCGGGAATGGACTCGACCTCTCGCCCGTCACAACGAACTCGCGCTCTACCGGGCGCTTGTTCGGGTGGGCGGTGAGTGCAGCGCGGGAAGCACCAACTGACCGGATTCAAGTTGCTGGAACCGGGTGCCACGATCCCGGCCACGTAACTCGGCACATCGACTTCACCAACTGGTTCGAATGGACACAGGATCTGCCCGGGGCCTTCTACCTCTGGATCATCCAGCATCTGTTCGTCCACAACGAACTGGCTCGCGGCGTGCTCGTCCTCGACGGTGAGCCGGTGAACTTGTCAGCAATCGATTGTCCGATCTTCCTGCTTCCGGGCAGAAAGGATCACATCACGCCGGCTGAGCAGGTCTGGGCCCTCGCCGACCTGGTGTCGACTCCGGCCGAGCACATAACGCGCGAGTTGGTCGATGCCGGACATCTCGACCTGTTCATGGGCCGCGCCGCACTGGCGAGAACTGGCGGCCGATTGCCGAACGCGTGCGGACGCACTCCGAAGGGGCCGCCCGCAAATGGCGTCCGGCACCCGGATCAGAGCTCAGACGTAAGACTCCTCGATGGGTCGCATCGCCTCGACGAGGTCGGTCAGGGTCGGCATGCCGGCGAAGTCGTCGTCGTAATTCGCGGCTACCTCGGCGACGAAGATCGGGTAGAGGGCGTCGCTGTCGACGTCGACTGTCTCGTGGACGGGGTTCTGGCCGGGGGCAACGAGTTCTACTCCGCCGGCGGTGTCGACCGCGACGTGCCCGCCCGCCGACAGCGGTGAAATTGACGTATCGCTTGACGGGGGCGACGGGGAAGGTCCAGCCGATCTCGACCGTGGCGTGGTCCCACCGGCGGTTTCCAGGGTCCGTACGCCGTAGTCCTCGACGTCGGCGCCCTCAAAGTATTGGCACACCGACCGGGCTTCGGTGATGTGCTCGCCGGTGAGGTGGCGGAGCATGTCGGTGAAATGGACGCCGTGCAGACACGGGCATCCGCCACCGGATAGCGAGCGGTCGAGGACCCAACTACAGCCGGCGTCGATGTACCGCGAGGGCGGGCCGGCGACGAAGCTGAACCGCGCGTGCCGCAGAGTCCCTAGGCTACCGAACAGGTCCGGCAGCGGGCCGTACCGCTGCAGGAGCGCGACAGTGGCCGGTACGGCCGCTGCGTCGGCCTCGTGATCTGGTGGTGTTTGGCCCAGGCGTCCTGGTAAAGCGGTAGGTGCAGTGTCCGGCGCCAAGAACGACGGTCCTTTGCACGGTTGTTATTCCGATCTGGGTTGGTGGCGGCTGGGGCACCGCGGTGGCGTGGCTGGCCAACCAACTCGCCGCCGAGGGGGAGAGCTTGCGGGCCAGGGCAGTTCGTGTTCTCCGGTGGGGTGACCGCTCCGGTGCCCGTTGTAGCCGGCGGCAGTGTTACATTCGAGTTCGGTGGCCTGGGGTCCATCGAGGTCGCCGGCGCCTAACCAGCTAGAATAGCTGCACCACAATGGATTTCGGACTGCCGGCGGATGGTGGGGAAACGCAGCAGCTGTCGGGTCGCTGCGACAGTCAGGTGGATCAGTGGTGGGAGTCCGGGGCGGGCTCTGGATTGCGGGTCGTGTGACCGTTTTGGCTTCCGATGATGTGGAACTCGGTGGCGAGTTGGCGTGACAAGCTGCGACAGGCAACGGCCAGCGCGCTGGCGGCGGGCTTCAATTCGTTGCCCAGATCTCCCACGGTGAGTTCGATGGCGGCCGCGACGCGGCCTCCGCCGTAGAAGATCGGCATCGCGATGGCAGCTCTGCCGCATTCGAATTCGTTCCGCGCTGTCGCGACCTGGGTCAACCTGATGACCGAAAGTTTCTGGCGCAGGACCTCGGGCGAGGTGATGGTATGCGGTGTGAACGCACGCAATCCGGCTGCGATGACACCGTTGACCACGCTTGGTGGGGAGAAGGCGAGCAGTGCTTTGCCCGCGGCCGCCGCATGCGCCGGTATGACAGCGTGCAGCAGCGGTTCAGCGCGTACGCGTTCGAAGACCCGGTTCGGGCGCGGCTGCAACGTCAGGACATCTGGACCGCGCAGAACGCCCAGTCGAACCTCGTTGCGGGTCGCCCTGGACAGGTCGTGCAGCACCGGCACGGCCCGTAACACAGTAAGTGTGTAGGAGCAGACTTCGGACTTGGAGCACTCACTGCCGATCATCCGCAACGGCAAACCGATCTGATAGCTGCGCTCCTCGGTGCGCTCGAGAAGACGCCAGGCGACCAGTTCCGAGGCCAACCGGTGCGCGGTCGAGGTAGGGAGGTTCGCATAGCCGGCGATCTCGGTCAATGTGTGCACGCCACCGTCGGCGAATACCATCAAGATCCCGGTGACCTTGCTGGTCACAGACCGTCCGGGATCGGTCGAATTTCCCGCCATGCCTCACTCCTCATCTCTCCGAGACGAGGTTCGCAGTCAAGGGCGGGCGCACGGAGTAAGCAGCTCCCGCTCTTTGAGGGTCGCCTGGTAGGAGCCTAGCCTGCCCTGACGATGATGTGGCGCGAACGTTAATAGGGACGGGCCAGCCGCCCTCGGCACGAACGGCCAGCGCCCCAACCTCAAATAGTCGGAGCCCGATCTGATAGCCGCCATCACAACCGCTCCATACCCTATGCCCGGCCATGCTCGGACTCCTACGAGTCTGTGTAGAGGCCGCCGGCGAGGACCAACTGATCGTGACTGCCCCGCTCCGCCACGCTCCGGCAGTGTTCGCCATCGGCGACATGGTCTCCCTCGACGGCCTCCTGGCATCGCCCAGCCGGCGCTTCAAGAAGGAAGTACGTCGGCAAGGTGATTTGGGCCCGGCTCGATGGAGACACCAGTGTCGCGCCATTCAGGTATTTCGACAAAGGCAGCATGGCCACAATCAGTCGAACGCACGCCGTGGCGCATTCTGGTGGAATGAGTTTCACCGGCGTCGTCGCCTATTTGATGTGGGCGTTTATTTCCCGTGTTGTATTTGATCGGATGGGGAAACCGGTTCGGCACCTTGTCGCTCTGGTTCACGAAGAACCGAGCGCACCGCATCATAACGCTCGATCAGGCGATCGACGAGATCGGTAACCAAGGTTCGGCGGTCGCGGGCAAAATTAGATCTGGAATGGGGCGCAGGCACCATCGACAACTACGTCGTGAATGCGGCGCAGATGCTGCTCAGAAGATCTACATCGACGCCGCAGAACGCGGCTGCGAAGTGTTGCCCCCCGTGCCACGCATAGCTATCGGGTCGAGGCTGTGGGTTCTGTTGACGCGGCTCGGTTCTGGGGGTTGGTCCGCACGAAGCTGACCGACGGGTCGGCGTCCTTTCGTTGCACCGCTGAGCTCGCGGGACAGTCCTCCGCACGCCACCGCCAGAGCTGGTGAAACCCTGGCGAGATCGTTTTGCGGTTCCGTCACTTGAACCTCTATCGCGGCGAGCACTTTACCGTCGGCGAACACTGGCATCGCGACGCAGTGGTTTCCGACTTCCAGTTCACCGGATGACACGGCAACACGCGCCTGGCGAATTGTGCTGAGATTATGTCGGAACTTATCCGGCGCCACGATTGTGTATCGCGTGAACTGCGTCAGACCCTTCGCGAGGAGGCCATCGGTGATGCGTGCCGGCGAGAACGCCAACAGCACCTTGCCGAGGGCTGTCGCGTGCGCGGGCAGCGTCGCAGCGACGTCAAAACTCGTAACCGGGTGATGGGGTCGCTTCTCTACATATTTGACCTCGCTGCCGGACAGCACGCCCAGGCGGACGGGCCGGTGAATCGCCCCGGACAGGTCGTCAAGTACGCACGATGCACGTTCAACCAGGGTAGGCGCCCCCCATTCGGTGGTTCCGATTCCACGGAGCGGCCACCCTACGCGGTAATGACCATCGTCGTCCCGCTCAAGTAGGTTCCAGCTCGCCAATTCGACCGCGAGCCGGTGGGCCGTGGAAACCGGTAGCCCGGCG
>JAOPWF010000091.1 GCA_025965815.1 Mycobacterium sp. | reverse complement strand
TTCCTCGCGGCGAACGGCGAACAGGTCGCGTTCATGCATCTGGACGCGGACTTGTACTCCGCAACCAGGACGGTGTTAGACCTGATCGGTGACCGTCTTGCACCGGGAGCAGTGCTGTTGTTCGATGAGTTCTTCAACTATCCCGGGTGGCAGCGGCACGAATTTCGGGCGTGGAAAGAGTTCGTCGCACGGACTGGCCGTACTTTCGATTACCTCGCCTACACCGGCAACAACGAACAAGTGGTCATCCGTCTGCACTGAGACCGGCGCGTTGCGGATGATGAATCGGTATGCGGCGCTGCCCGTCCCAACCTGATGGTCGCCAGTTCACCGTGGCCATCGCCGATGGGATTGGCAGATGTGGCCGGCGACGACGGCCAGAGTCGGTGCCGCAGTGCGTGCCTGTGTCGCCGGGTGATCACACGATCGTTGCCGATCACCTTGTTCTCGGTTTTTCCTCCGGCACTGACCGCGTGGGATGGTGAACCGCCGCTCCAGATGCCAGCTGCCGGCCAGTCAAAGTTCCAGCTGGCGGGGGGCTTTTATGGGTGTCAGCTGTGACGACATGCCATTGCGGGAGCGCGATCATTGTCGGGAACAGCCTAGTGAATTGGGTCACACTATGACATGGACGATCGCGCCTGCATGCGCTGCTCTGACGGCTGGGATCGTGGAGGCTGCTCAGCATCAATCCTATGTGATCAGCAGCCGCGGACCTCACTCAACCCACTCGCAAGCGGAGGCGAAGGCCCAACCGGATTTGGCGAAAAGGGAATCGGCCGAATTTGAGTTTGGCTTCGTGGGGTGGTTGAGATGAACGCCAGACAGGCGTGGGCGCTCCTGGCTGCCGGCGTGCTCGGCTATGAAGTCGTCTGCAAGTACGGCCAGCTCCTAAGTGAATGTGTGGACGAGTGGCTGGTGTCTAAACCAATTCTGACGCGCGCGGTCATCGCGGCTCTCGCGCTTCATCTCGGCAACGCAGTACCGGCACGGTATGACGTCGCTTCACTTGGCTTCCTGGCAATCAGAAAAAGCTCGCGTTATTGGCCTCGCGGTATTGGCAGCGATCAACCGCCTAACCAGGTCGGGCCCTTAGCGGGCCTTTCCGGACAGGGAGATCCGATGCCCATCACAACCCGCGGACAGCCCCAGCTACCGATCACCGCCTCGCGCCTCCGTTGGCTAACGCGTTGGACGACCTGCGCGGGGGGTTTCACCGCTCCAGCCGAACCCCCCAAGAGGTCGCCGTGTGTGCAGGCGACGGGGAGCTGAAATGTGGGAGGTTGTCACTTCGCAGGGCATACGCGTGAGCAACATTGCGCACGAAGACGATGCCAGGCGAACGATTCACTCGTTTGGTCTGACGCATCACGTCGGCATGTACGACTATCAAGTCTTTCCGTACACCGGAACGCCGTTCATGGCGACACTCAGGCGGCAACCGTCGCGTCCCCCCGTACGTCCGGGGAGGTCGCTGTACCGCTGATAGCGGGTCCCCCACCACCGCACGGCGGTGGGGTGGCCCGGTGTCAACGGACACCGTTGAGAGAACGAGCATCAAGTGGGGTGGATCACCGAGCGTGAGGTCGATCGGCCTCGGGCTTCCTCTTCGGTGTAGCTCATCTCGCCACAGTGGGAGACCTCGACCTTGTTGAACTCGCGCCTGCGGGAACGTCTTTGATATTGGCGGCTCGTTACACACCAACCTGATTCGCCGAAGCTGCCATGGAGTATTCCCTTCGCAAGACGTTTCCGGTAGGACGATATTGAACGTGAGCGACGGTACGTGCGGGCGGTGGCGCCATAGAGCCCCCACGGCCGTCTGCACCTCACGGATCGGCGCGGTCAACTCGGCGACCAACGCATTGGGGGCCATACCTAGGCCCCGACGCCGACGGCCGGCGCGCCAACACGATTGCCCGCACGTCGCTCGGCGGCCTCGTAGCCGGCAGCCGTACCGACCACCGTGATCCCGGCAGCGTCGACGCTGTGTCCCAGGGCGACCACCGCGGCGCACTCCTCGGCGGTCGCGGCGGCCAGCGCCGCCAGGAAGCCGGCACCGACCGGACCGAACGCGTCCGCCATGGCGGGCACCGGCATCCCCGACAGCGCGGCAGCGGCCGCATGCAGATCGGCGGCCATGGTCGGTCCGGCGGCCGCGAAGGAGCGGATCGCCTCGGTATCAGCGAGCATGGGGTTTACGACGGCCGTCGTGGCCGCCCGGTTCCGGTCGGATCCGCCTGCCGGGCATTAAGGTCGGTTGCCATGGATGTGCGCGTCGTCGACCACCCCCTGGCCGCCGCCCGGCTGACCACGTTGCGCGACGAACGCACCGACAATGCGGGCTTCCGTGCGGCGCTGCGTGATCTGACATTGATGCTCGTCTACGAGGCCACCCGGGACGCGGCCACCGACGAAGTCGTGGTGCGCACGCCGCTGGCCGACACCGCCGGGACGCGACTGGCCAACCCGCCGCTGCTGGTGCCGGTGCTGCGCGCCGGACTGGGCATGGTCGATCAGGCGCATGCGCTGATCCCGGAGGCGCGGGTCGGTTTCGTCGGCGTCGCCCGCGACGAGGAGACCCACCAGCCCACCCCGTATCTCGAGTCGCTGCCCGACGACCTGAGCACCCAGCCGGTGTTCGTGCTCGATCCGATGGTGGCCACCGGCGGGTCGATGGCGCACACCGTCGGGCTGCTGCACTCCCGCGGCGCCGTCGACATCACCGCGATCTGCGTGGTCGTCGCGCCCGAGGGGATCGCGGCGCTGGAGCGGGTGGCGCCGAACATCCGGTTGATCACCGCGACGATCGACGAGCGGCTCAACGACATCGCCTACATCGTGCCGGGACTCGGCGACGCCGGTGACCGGCAATTCGGGCCCCGCTGAATCCGGCTGCTAACGCTGGCCGTTCGCGAACCGCACCAGCTGCTCCTGTAGCTGCGCCGCCTGCGCGCGGGCAGCGTCGAGGCCATTGGTCACCGATCGGCGAACCTCGATGTACCACTTGACCTTTGGCTCGGTTCCCGACGGCCGCACCACGACGCGCACCGAGGTGTCGTCGTCGCCGCCGGAGATGATGACCGCGTCGGTGCGCTGTTGCCCCCGTCGCGCCAGGAGGTCGGTCATCGTCACATCGAAGCCCGCCAGACCCCGCGGCGGATCCGCCCGCAGCCGGGCCATCACCTGGGTGGCCTCATGGGTATCGGCGACCCGCTGGGACACCGCGGTGGTGGTGTGCAGTCCGTGCGCCAGGGCGAGGTCGTCGAGCGCGTCGCGCACAGTGGCGCCCCGGTACCGAAGGGCGGCAACCAGATCGCAGGCGAGCACCGCGGCGCTGATACCGTCCTTGTCCCGCACCGCGGCCGGGTCGACGCAGTGCCCGATCGCTTCCTCGTAGGCGTAGCCGAGCGTTTTGCCCGGCAGGGCGGCGTCGGCGCGGGCCAACCACTTGAAGCCGGTCAGCGTCTCGACATGGTGCGCGCCGTGCGCCGCGGCGATGGCTGCCAGCATCCGCGATGACACCACCGTGCTTGCCACCACGGTGGCGTCGGCGACCTCACCGGGTTCGATCTGCGACAGGATGTAATCCCCGAGCAGCCAACCGGTTTCGTCACCGGACAACATCCGCCACCCGTCGGGAGTCGGTATTCCGACGGCGCAACGGTCCCCGTCGGGATCCAGGGCTATCGCGACCTCGGCGTCCACCTCGGCGGCGAGCGCCAGGAGCGCGTCCACAGCGCCGGGCTCCTCGGGGTTGGGAAAGGGGACGGTGGGGAAGTCTGGGTCAGGGACGAACTGCGACGTCACCGTGTGGATATCGTCAAAACCCGCCTGCCGCAACGCGTCCAGCGCGAAATCGCCACCCACCCCGTGCAGCGGCGTCAGCGCCACCCGCACCGGACCGGACGTGCGTCGGACCCGGGACGCCCGGTCCACGTAGCGCTCCAGCACGTCGGCGCCGGACGGATTCACCGGCACCCGCGCGATCTCGTCGGCGTGCGGAGCGGCCGCCGCTGCGGCTTCGATGTCGTGGTCGGTAGGGGAGATGATCTGCATGCCGCCGTCGAGGAAGACCTTGTAGCCGTTGTCCGATGGTGGGTTGTGGGAGGCGGTGATCTGCACGCCCGCCGCCGCGCCGAGGTGGCGGACCGCGAACGCCACCACCGGCGTCGGGACCGCCACCGGCATTAGAGTGACCGAGAATCCCTCGGCGGCAAGCACTTCGGCGGCGGCGGCGGCGAACTCACTGGAGCCGTGCCGGGCGTCGCGGCCCACCACCACCCGCGAGCCGCCCAGGCAATGGTCCTTGAGCACCCGGGCCAACGCCCAGGTGGTGCGCAACACCACCGCGAGGTTCATCCCGTCGGGTCCGCCGCGCAGGGGTCCACGCAGGCCCGCAGTACCGAATGTCAGGGGTTCGGCGAAGCGCTGCGCGAGTTCATCCTCGTTGCACGCGGCCAGTTCGGCAGCGGTCTGCGGGTCGGGGTCGTGGGCGATCCACTCCTCGGCTACGACTGATCGCCGCAGGTCCGTCATACCGCTATTGTGCCCGCCCTGGTTTCCGCATCGGCCAGCTTCCGCAGCACCGGCCCAACCAACATCAGCAGGTCGAACTCCAACGAAGAGAGGTTGTCGCGCATCGTCGCGTGCAACCAGGCGTCCCGCTCGGCGCGGTCGCCCTCCAACAGCGCCGTTCCCGCCGGGGTAATCTCGATCAGCTGGCGGCGGCGGTCGGTGTCGTCGGCACGCCGGGACACCAGGCCCCGGGTGGCGAGGTCGTTGACGCTCTCGGTCAGCGACTGCACGCGCACCTGCATGCGGTTC
>JAOPWF010000033.1 GCA_025965815.1 Mycobacterium sp. | reverse complement strand
GTAACTAATGTGGACTGGCTGGCCGGCAGCGGTATCCCGGTCGCCAACGGCGTCGTGTGCGACGCCAACTGTCAGGCGGGGCCCGGCGTGTGGGCCGCGGGCGACGTCGCTTCCTGGGTGCACGGCGGGTATCGGACCAGGATGCGGCTCGAACATCGCACCAACGCCGCCGAGCAGGGTGCCGAGGTGGCCCGCAACATCCTGTCGGCCGCAAGCCCGATGGCGTTCGCCCCGGTGCCCTACATCTGGTCCGACCAGTACGACCTGAAGATCCAGATCTACGGCTCACCCCGGGGCGCGGACAGCTTCACCCTCGCCGAAGGAAGCCTCGCCGACCGCAAGCTGGTGGCCTACTACGGCCGCGACGGGGTGGTCTGCGCGGCGGTCGGCATCAACATGGTGCGCCCCTTGCGGGCGGCTCGCGCACTCGTCGCGGCGTCCACCCCGTGGGCCGAAGTGATCACAGCACAAGGAGTCACGAGATGAGCACAGCTCCCGTCACACCTCGCGCCGGAGTGATCGGGCTCGGCATGATCGGTGGTGGTGTCGCGGTCAGCCTGGCCGCGTCCGGCCGGGTCCCGGCCGTCTACGACATCCGGCCGGACGCGGCCGACGACCTGGTTGGCGTACCGGCGACACTCGGTTCCCCCGCGGAGGTGGCCCGCGCCAGTGACGTCGTGCTGATCGCAGTGGTCGACGCCGCGCAGGCCCGAACCGTCCTGTGTGGCCCGGACGGTGTGCTGGCAGGGGCACAGGACGGTCTGATCGTGGTGCTGCTGTGCACGGTCGCGGTCCCGGTGGTGCGCGAGCTCGGGGACGTCTGCGCCACGGCCGGGGTTCGGCTGCTCGACTGCGGCGTCACCCCCGGCGACAAAGCCGCCCAGCACGGCATGGTCGCCATCGTCGGGGGCGACCAGGCAGTCGTGGAAGCCGCACGACCGGTACTCGACGATTTCGCCAAGGCGATAGTCCATTGCGGACCATTGGGAGCCGGGATGGCGACCAAGATCGCCCGCAACATGATCACCTACAGCTCCTTCCGCGCCGTGCGCGAGGCAACCGCGCTCACAGCAGCGGCGGGGGTCGCGCCGCAACGGCTGCTCGAGGTCATCGACGAGGCCGACCCCGAAGGCGCCACCTTGTTCCTGTTGGAACGGATGCGCTGGACCGGCACCGCGGCGGCGATGGCCCCGCGCATGCGCGTGCTGATGGACAAGGACCTCGCGGCCGCACAGGAGCTCGCCGCCGCACTCGCCGTCACGACACCGCTGATCGACACCGTCCGCAACAACATTCTCGACACCCTGGAGACCGCATGACCACCGAACAAAACCAGTACCGCGAGACCAGCGCGGGCCGCCACGTCATGGAAGCCGTCTACGGACCTGATTTCGTGGCCGGTATGCCGACCGCCGGCACCCCTGCCATGCAGGTGACCTTCGACCATCTCTTCGGCGAGATCTGGAGCCGGCCCGGCCTGTCGGTACGGGACCGGCGACTGCTGGTCATCGGTGCCACCGCGGCGATCGGCCGCGCGGACCTGATCGAGATCCAGGTCACGGGCGCGTTGGTCAATAAGGAACTGACCGAGGAAGAACTCCGCGAGGCGGTCCTGCACCTGAACTACTACGTCGGCTGGGGCAACGGCACCGCCGTCAGTGAGGGAGTCGAGGCCGCGCTGGCCGCTACGAAAGGGGAACAGGCGTGACCACCACCCTTCCCGAGATGCCCATCGAAAGGCAGACGCCGCTCGACCCGCCGACTGCCTACCACGAGCTGCGTGAGGACCGGCCCATCGCGCGCATGCGCTTCCCAAGCGGTCAGGAAGGCTGGCTGGTCACGCGGTTCGACGAAGGCAGCCAGGTCTTCTCCGATCCACGGATGAGTTCGGCGTTGCGGTCCCGTCATGACATACCAGGGGAGGAAGGCGTTGAGCCGGCCATCGGCCTGGTCTCCTTCGGCACCACCTTCGTCGAGATGGACGCACCCGACCACACCGTGTATCGGCGCCTGCTTGCCGGCAAGTTCAGCCCGAAGTCGGTAGGACTGCGGCTGCAACCGTTCATCGACCGCATCGTCACCGAGCATCTCGACGCGATGGCGGCCGGACCCAATCCAGTGGACTTCGTACAGGCGATGTCCATGCCGATCCCGTGCCTGGTCATCTGCGAACTGCTCGGCGTGCCCGCACAGGATCGGCACGACTTTCACGACGCGACGGACGTCATGATGGACACCAGCAAGTCCATGGCGCAACGCGATGCCGGTTCGTCCTGGCTCGTCGACTACGTCACCGAACTGGTCGCGGTGAAGCGTCGGGATCCGAATGCCGAAGGCCTGCTCGCCGAGCTGATCCGCTCGTCGGGCGAGGACGGCTCGATCGTGACCGACCAGGACCTGGTCAGCATCGGCGTGCTCCTGCTGTTCGCCGGCCACGACACCACCATGGCCATGCTCGGGCTGTCCACCCTCACCCTGCTGACGCATCCAAGCCAGCGTGCGCGATTCGTCAGTGATCCCGCGACGGTCGGGCCCGCCGTCGAAGAGCTGCTGAGGTATCTCACGATCGTCCAGTTCGGGCTGAGCCGCCGCCCCACCGAAGATCTCGAGATCGGCGGCCAGCACATCACCGCAGGCGACCTGGTGGTCGTCTCCATGGCTGCCGCGAACCGTGACCCTCGCGCCTTCGCCAACCCCGATGCGCCCGACTTCGACCGCAAGATGGCCCGCCA
>JAOPWF010000023.1 GCA_025965815.1 Mycobacterium sp. | reverse complement strand
ACGTGACGTTCGCGGTGGCCGACTCCACCAAGCTCGATGGCTATACCGATGCTTTCGATACCGTGATCGACAGCGGCCTGTTCCACTCGCTCGATGACGAAGGCAGACGTAGTTACATCGCCGCCGTGCACCGGGCCACCCGGCCGGGCGCCACCCTGTTGCTCAGCTGCTTCTCCGACGCCAACCCGGTAGGCGAGGAGTGGCCGCGACCGGCGGTGTCCCAAGAGACACTGCGCGACGTCCTCGGCGGCGCCGGCTGGGACATCGCGTCGCTGGAGCCTGCCACCCTGCGCGGCGAACTGGACGGCGCGCAAGTCGAAATGGCGTTCTGGTACCTCCGCGCCCTACGGCGCTAAGTGGAATAGGAGGTCTCCCGATGCGCGCCACCATCACTGAATTGGTGCACGCCAACCTTCTCAAGGTCTTCAACGAGCGCGACTCTGCGCGCCGGCGTGCCACGATCGAGCACGTCTATGCCGACGACATCGGACGGACCGACGACGACGGCGTGACCACGGGTCGCGACGCGCTGGACGCCAAGGCTGCCGAGCTGCAAGCCAAGCTCGGCGATCTTCAGTTCATTGCCGCAAGTCCCGTCTATCAGACATTGGGTCTGGCCTACTTAGCGTTTCAGTTCGTCAAACCCGGGAGCTCGGCGCCGGAGAGCTCGGGATTCGATGTTGCAATCGTGCGAGACGGCTTCATCGTCGAGTTGTATACCGTGCTGACAGATCACAGCCCCGCGTGGTACTGGAACCTCATCGCCAACCCCGACGCCAGCATCGAAGTCGGAGACGAGCACCTCCACGTACATGCCGTTGAACTCAGCGGCGCAGAGCGCGATCCGAAGTACGAAGATCAGGCCCAACGGTATCCGCAATACGCCGAATACCAGCGCATAACAACGCGCACCATCCCCGTCGTGGCCCTCATCCCCAAGCCAGCCACGTCGTGAAGACCTGGTCTGAGCACAATGGAGATGTCTACAATCCAAGCCTTCCCGTCGCGGCTATCGAAAAGCTAACGGGTGCACGGGATTTCGATGCACCGCCCGGTCGCGCGGCGGTAGATGCTGCTGGTCGCGGTTTCCGTCGTGGCGGTGGCGGGTTTTTGCGTCTCTCGGCTGCACGGCATCTTCGGTTCCAATCACAACACCGCAACCCCGAGCGGCTTTGCGAATGAGATCCGCAAGGTCGGTCAATGTATCTGCGGCACCGCAGGTAGGGCGCTCGGCGTGCCGCAGATAATTGGCCAAGGACACAAATCAGCATGATATCTGGGTTGCGGCCCGCTGTTTGCGGGTGCAGTGGAATCGTATCCGGCGGGCCGAGTTTTCTGGGTTGCCGAATCCGCCGGCGATGCGTTTGACCTGTTTGACGAGTCGGTTGTAGCCCTCGGTGCGGGCGTTCGTGATGCCGGTCTGCAGCCGCTGCCCGACGCAACCGCTCGGCGATCGCCGCGAGCCCCTTTTCACGTAATCGTCAATTTCGTAGCAAACACGTCGGCGGCCATCTAGTGTTCCGTGCATCACCCGCCACGAAAGGTCGGCTATCTCATGACGGCAGAGAATGTGGCGGACCCCGCCATCGCAGACGACGAGTGTCGGGACTGTGGCTACGAACCGGAGCTGAAGAGAACTCTCGGCTCCTTTCAAGTGTTCGCGGTCTCTTTCGCGTTCATCTCGGTGGCGGTCGGCATCTTCGCTACCTACGACGATGTGTTGAATAGTGCTGGACCCGTGGGCATCTGGCTGTGGATCCTCGCCGCGGTCGGACAGGCGCTGGTGGCGCTGGTGGTCGCCCAGTTCGCAGCCCGCATCGCGCTGAGCGGGTCCTCGTATCAATGGGCGTCGCGGCTGGCGAGCCCGAAGATCGGCTGGCTGTTCGGCTGGTTGACCTTCTGGTACCTGGCGATCGCCGTGGTGGCGATGGACAACGCGCTGGCGAGCCAGGCCTTCATGCCGTTGGTCGGTATGCAGGAAAACGAGAGCACCGCCCGACTGATCACGGTGGCGATCCTGGTTGTTCAGGCCGCGCTGGTGATCGCCTCCACCCGGCTGCTCGGACTTATCACCTCCAGCGCGGTGGGGATCGAGCTGGCCATCGTGGTGGTGTTGGTGATCGCACTGGCCGCCGTCATGCTGTGCACCGGCAGCGGCACCCTCGACAACCTCACCGCACGCGGAATCACCGCGGATTCGCCGAACTATTTCGCCATCGGCGGCGGCTTGATGGCAGGCATGATCATGGGGCTGACCACGCTGGTCGGCTTCGACTCCGCGGCGAACCTGGCCGAGGAGGCCAAGGATCCGTTCCGCAGCGTCCCACGTGCGATCGTGGCCTCGGTGGTCGCAGCCGGAGTGCTGGGGCTGGTGTTCCTGATCGCGCTGACCCTTGCGATCAAGGACATTCCGGCAGTCAGCAATAGCGGCTCGCCGGTCGCGGCGATCATCCGCGATCAGCTCGGTCCGGTCACGGAGCGGATCCTGTTGGCGGGGCTCGCGTTTGCGATGTTCGGCGCCGGGATGGTGGTGATGGCCGCGTGCTCGCGGCAGGTGTTCGCCATGGCACGCGATGAGCGGTTCCCCGCGCACGGGCTGATGCGACGGGTCAACCCCAAGACGCAGACGCCGGTTCCGGCGACGATTCTGATCCTTGCCGTGGGTATCGTCTTGATGGTCGGGCTCCCCGGTGACGCGTTGCTGCAGCTCATCATCGGGTCGACGATCCTGCCTGCGCTGATCTACGGCGCGATCGTGATCCTCTACTTGGCGGTGCGGAAACGATTGGAGCACAAGGAGGGTGGCTTCAGCCTGGGGCGCTTCGAGTTGCCGGTCGCCGTCGCCGCATTGATTTGGGTGACGTTCGTGCTTGTCGTGCTCGTGACGCCGGGGGATGCGACCGTTCCGGTCCTCATCGTCCTTGGCCTGATCCTGGCCGGCGGAATCTACTTCGCGTACATGATGATCTTCAACCGCGAGGTGCTCGACACTGAGCCGGGTGACGTCGACGCGTTCGCGGCTATGCCCGAGGCGACTGAATGACCTCCACCACTGCCCGACCGGCAGAGTTGACTGGCCGGATCGTCCGTCCCGGCGACGCCGACTACCCGGTTGCCAGCGCCGGCTGGAACCTGCTCTTCACCCACTATCCGATGGTGGTCGTGTTCGCCCAGGCGACGCAGGACGTGATGAACGCGATGGCATGGGCACGGCAGAATGATGTCCCGCTTCGGGTGCGCAGCGGCGGCCACTGCCTGGAGGGCTGGTCCAATGTCGACGACGGGATCGTGATCGATGTCAGCGAAATGAAGTCGGCGACCATCGATACGGCATCGGGCACTGCGACTGTCGGCGCCGGGCTGAACCAGTTGGAAGCCGTGACCGCGCTCGGCAAGGTGGGCTTTGCGGCGCCGACCGGTACCGAAGGAACCGTCGGCCTGGTCGGCGCTACTCTCGGCGGCGGCTTCGGACTCCTGACCCGCAACTTCGGCATTGCGTCGGACAACCTCGTGGCGGCAGAGATTGTCGTCGCGTCGAACCCCGACGGGGCCGAGGCCATCATCGCGGACGAGAACAACAACTCAGATCTGCTCTGGGCGCTCCGCGGCGCTGGCAACGGCAACTTCGGGATCGTCACCTCACTGACCTACAAGCTGCATCCACTGACGCAGACCATCTATGTGACCGCGACGTGGCCAGGCCTGGACAACCTGCCAGGGGTTTTCGAGGCCTGGCAGCGATCAGCCCCCCACACCGACAACCGGCTCACCAGCCAGCTCGAGATAAGCCGTGAGGAGATCGTGCTGTTGGGTGTCCTCGCAGCCGGGTCCGAGGCAGAGGCAACGCAGCTGCTGGCGCCGATCTTGTCGGTCGGCAGTCCCGATGTGTCGATGACGAACGCTAGCTGGACTGACACCTACGCGGGATTCCAGATTCCGACACCCGAGGAGCCGGCGAACTGGAAGTTTATCTCGCAGTTCATCTCCGACCCGTTCCCCGTTGACGCGATCAACCTGGTCTGCTCGTTCATGTCGAAGGCCCCGACGCAAGGCTGCAACTACTTCACCATTGCCTTTGGCGGAGCCGTCACGGGCAGTGAACCTGCCGGCGGCTCTGCGTTTGCCCACCGCAACGCGCTCTTCTACGCCGAGCCGGGCGCCGGGTGGGGTACTCGCGGCGGGGGAGTACCGGCAATGGCCGATCCCCTGACTGCGCAGTGTCTGGCCTGGGTTGCCGAGTTCACCCAAGCATTGGAGCCGTACGTGAATGGCGCCTACGTCAACGTGCCGAATGCCGGCATGGCGGACTGGGAGACCGCCTACTGGGGACCCAACGTCGACCGCCTGCGCGCGGTGAAAGCGAAGTACGACCCCACCAACGTATTCAGCTTCGAGCAGAGCATCACGCCCGTGCCGTCGCGATGACACGCTTGTTTCGATGGTCATTCTCAGGACGAAAGCTGCAGGTTGCGCTTCACGCCAACGAAACCCTTTGCGGTGCAATGGCGCCGACGGGAAAGCGCACCGATGACCAAGCCCGCCCAGGCAAGATTTCGCCCAAGCGCCTGGCAATCTCGGCCTTACTCATCGGCCTGGTCTGGCCGCTCGCACCAGCGGGAACGGCGACCGCAGAGCCGCTGACCAGCTGCTCCGACGTTGGGGTCGCGGCGGCTGCGCGACATCGCCAAACCGGTCGAGATGTTTCAAGTCCGCGCCTCGGGCCTTCGCACCGAGTTCCTGCCCTCAAGACGCTGACCCCGAGCGGCCCCAACCAGTTGACGACGACGCCCCGGGGATAGACAGTCCCGCATTCGCGGCGAAGGATCAAGACCGACACACCTGACTGTCACGTCGACTGACCAAGTACCCCAGATGGTGGTTCGGCGAATGGGCGCGAGCCGAGGAGGAGCCATGGCTGCAACAGATCCCACGTTTTACCGCAGCCCGGGCGCCGCTGTCGCGGCTGCGCCCGAGCAACTCGCCTACGTCGCCGCTTTCGACCCGGCCGGCCAGCAGAAGGATGCCATCGCCGTGGTGGACTGCGACACCAACTCCTCGACGTACGGCGGTGTGGTCGGCTGGGCCGAGCTGCCGACGGCGGGCAACGAGTTGCACCATTTCGGCTGGAACGCATGCTCGAGTGCGCTGTGCCACGACGGGCATGGCGGCCACCACGCCGGGGATCACGGGGAGCCGCTCGAGCGTCGCTACCTGCTCGTACCCGGCATTCGCTCGTCGAACACCTTCGTCCTCGACACCAAGCCCGACCCTCGCCATCCGGTGGTGACACACACGATCGAGGTCGGTGAGCTCGCAGCCAAGGCCGGGTACTCGCGCCCGCACACCGTGCACTGTGGACCGGGCGGCATCTTCATGTCGGCTCTGGGCGGCCCCAACGGCGACGGTCCCGGCGGCGTCGCGCTGGTCGACCACGACACCTTCGAGGTCATCGGCGCGTGGGAGCTGGACCGCGGAGCGCAATTCTTTGCCTACGACGTGTGGTGGCACCTGAAGTACGACACGGTGCTGACGTCGGAGTGGGGGCCGATCTCGGCGATCGAGAAGGGGCTCGACCCCGACGACCTGCTCGGACGGAAGTTCGGACACCACGTGAACTTCTGGAGCATGTCCAAGCGGAAGCTGACCCAGCGCGTCGATCTCGGTGACCAACATCAGATGGTGCTTGAACTGCGACCGGCCCACGACCCGTCCAAAGCCTTCGGCTTCGTGGGAGTGGTGATCAGCGTCGAGGATCTGTCGGCGTCGGTGTGGCTGTGGCACCAGGACGGCGATCAATGGGCGGTCGATAGGGTCATCACCATCCCGGCCGAGCCCGCGGACGCCGACGCCTTGCCACCGGCGCTGAAGCCCTTCGGTGCGGCACCGCCGCTGGTCACCGACATCGACCTGTCAGTCGATGATCGCTGGCTGTACGTATCCTGCTTTGGCACAGGTGAACTCAAGCAATACGACGTCAGCGACCCCTTCCACCCGCGAGAGACCGCTTCGGTTCGCCTCGGCGGGATCGTGCGACGAGAACCGCACCCGGCCGATCCGGGCACGCCGCTCGGCGGCGGCCCGCAAATGGTGGAGATCAGCCGTGATGGGCGACGGGTGTATGCCACCAACTCGCTCTATGCGTCCTGGGACGAGGTCTTCTACCCAGACGGGGTCGGCGCTTGGATGGCGAAGCTTGACGTCGACGTCTCCGCGGGAGGTCTAGTCGCCGACACACGCTTCTTTCCGCGCGGCGACGACTTCCACGGCCTCAGGGTCCACCAAACCCGACTCCAAGGCGGTGACGCGTCCAGCGACTCGTACTGCTACACCAGCTGACCATCCGCCAGCCGCGTCGATGCCCGCGGGCTAGGGGAAAGAGGTTGTGAGGGAATCGTGTTTATCCCCGACGCAAATCGCCGCACGCCATCACCGAGCGCGGTGACGTAGCCCATTCCCTCTACTCCCAAAACGGTGGGGAACGACCAGCCGCGAAGGGCACCGTTCGCACGCCGGCGTCCATGTAGTTCACGCCGGCGACGCCAAGCCGCACGAGTGCTTCACCAGCGCGAGGTGCAGGATCGGGTAATTCTGTCCAGGTCATCACCTCCGGGCCGCCATAGCGGCCCACGAAGATTGCGTACACGGCACACCCTTCTTCTCAATCCAGGGCGGGGCGCTGTGCCGCGCATGAAGGACTGCCCGCACGGTAAGTCCATAAAAATGGACCTGCAAGTCCAGAAATTGTATCGATCGCCTTTTGCCGATGGAGAGACCGCGCATGCAGGCTGAAGCCTATTCACGGACCCTCGGTTTGCGCGGCGGGAGCATCGCCGCGAGTTCGTCGCGGCTGTCCGCGCCGGTCTTGACCATCGCCCTGTAGACATGGCCTTCGACCGTGCGGACGGAAATCGATAGGCGCGCAGCGATTGCGCGGTTGGACAATCCCTGCCCGATCGACATCGCGATCTCTCGCTCTCGCAGGGTCAGCGGCAACCGCTCGGCCGCCCGAAGAAGCGCGGGAGTACGAGCGCCCCCGCACTGTTCGGCGAGCTGCTCTGCTCGTGCGCCACACCCGAACGCCGATCCCCTCAGGTTCTGGCGGCGATATGCCATGGCCGCGTGCGCGGCCGCGTCGACGGCCGCGACGATGTCGCCCATGCACTCGAATTCCTTTGACACCGCGGCGAGTTCCGGGCCGTCACCGTCACGCAGGCCAGCGGCGAACCGGGCCGCAAGAGTAGCGCGCGGCCCCTCGACGACCGCGGCGAGCTCGCGCAGACGTCGCGCGGTCGAGTGGTCACCGAACTGGGTGGCTGTCTGTAAGCAGATCACTTCCGCGGCGAATTGCCCATTGGCTCCAGCGGTTTGGGCAGCCGACAGCGATGATGTAACCGCCTCTGTGACGGCGCCCTGTCCACCGGAGACCCACGCCTGGGCGATTCCTCGCTCGTACTCCAGGCAGTGCCAACTCGGATGTCGCAGCTTCTCGAGCGCGGCCAGTGCGGCGGCGGCCTCAACGCCTAGACCGCGCACGGCGAGCGCAATGGTGTGTTGTATCTGGTAAAAGTAGGCCACACCGTTGGCCTCGCCCGAGGCGGACAACAGCTCGACCACCGGTGCCAGGAGTGAACATGCCCTGTCCAGGCGCCCGGCACCAAGGGCGGCCCGACCTGAAACGCCATTGCTGAATAGTTGCGCCGCTCCCGGGAGATCGGCTGCTTGCTGGCGCAGCCGCTCCGCCGCGAGCGATGCTTCTCCGATCCGGCCAGACAACACGAGTGCACCGATATGGGCGTCGGCGATAGGGAACCGCATGTACGCGGCGTCGAATGAGCGGGCCGCAACGGCGTATCCGGCGTCCGCGGCGGCGACGGCCTCGGCGGTGCGGCCAACGTCTCCGGATGCCACGACGATTGC
This sequence comes from Mycobacterium sp., assembly GCA_025965815.1. Taxonomy (GTDB): domain Bacteria; phylum Actinomycetota; class Actinomycetes; order Mycobacteriales; family Mycobacteriaceae; genus Mycobacterium. The sequence continues at coordinate 219 of JAOPWF010000023.1, read as the reverse complement.
CCAGGCTGCCGCAGCGCCAGCAAGGGCCGGCAGTCGATCCAAGACGAGGTCGTGCGACGCATTGCTTACCGCTTCCGGTCTGCCCATCGCCGCCCAGTACACGGCGAGAAAGGCGTCGATGCAGCCGTGGGACGACGGCGGTATGGTGCGCGACACCTCGTCGATAAGATTCTTCGCGCCGGTGGGGTCTGCGAGCGTCCACAGCATGGTGGTGGCCCG
>JAOPWF010000869.1 GCA_025965815.1 Mycobacterium sp. | reverse complement strand
GGCGGGGCGGCAGGCGGCGGAACCGGCCCCTGGGTGACCGTCTGCGGCGGCGGAGCCTGGATCACCGTGCGCATTCGGGGGGCCTCGGTCTGCTGTGGCACCGGCGCGGGGTTCTCGGACGCCGGCGGAGCCGCGACGGTCGGACTCGCGGCCTCGCTGGTGGGCGGTTCGGCGCTCGTGGTGGTCGCCGGGGTCTGGCTGCTGTCGTTGCGCAGGACGTAGGTCACGGCGGTCGCGCCGAGCAGCAGGATAGCCAACGCGCCGGCGATGAGAACCGCCGCCGGGCGGCGATACCACGGCTGATCGGCGGCGTCGGGTTCGGCGGACCAGTCGTGCTCGTCGAACTCCAGCTGCGGACGGGCGCTGGTGAGACCGCCCGGACCGGCCGCATGCTCTTCCAGACCGGCGTATTCGTAGTGGTCGGACGGCGCCACGTCGGGGACATCGTCGGCGTCCGACCAGGCCAACGCCCGGAACGTGCTCGACCCCGCCATCTCGGTGGACTCCGCGCCGAGTGCCGCGGCGGCGCCGCCGGGAACGGCCGCGGCCATCGCTGTGCTGTCATCCCTCGGGCCGCGTGCGGCGCGCAACCCACCGCCGATGGCGGCCGTCAGCTCCGGCCGGGGTGTGGTGATCACGGGCACCCGCAGATGCTCGGACAGGCTGGTGGTCACCACCGGGATCCGGGCACCGCCACCTACCGAGGCCACCGCGACGAGACCACCCGGACGGACACCGCTGCGGTCCGCTGTCTCCTGCACGACGCCGAGCAGCTCGGTGAGCGGCGCGCGGATCGCGTCGTCGAGCTCCGTGCGGGTCAGGCGCACGTCGCCGCGGTACCCGGGCAGCTCGGCGGCCAGCGACGTGACGGTGTTGGTGGACAGCCGCTCCTTGGCGCCGCGGCACTGCCCGCGCAGCCGGCTCAGCGATCCGATCGCGGAGGTACTCGACAGATCCACCGAACCGGCGCTGGAGAGGTCGGTTATCACATGCGTCAGCAGTGCCTGGTCGATGAGGTCACCGGAGAAGTCGGTGTGCCGGACGGTCGGGGCGATGGGCTGGTAGCCGTTGGCGGCGTCGACCAGGGTGACGCTGGTGCCGCTGCCGCCGAAGTCGCAGAGCGCGATCACGCCGCGGGTCGGCACTCCGGGGTCGTCCTGCAGAGCCGTCAGGGCGGCTTCGGCATCCGATACCAGCGGCAGCGGCTCGGGGCCACGGGAGAACTCCGGCAGCTGCGCCAGGGCCTTGCGCAGCGCGTCGACGGCGACGGGACGCCAATGTGCCGGGTACGCGACCGACACCGGGTCAGCGGGAGCTTTACCGCCGCCGACGGCGTACAGCAGCGCGCGCAGCGCATCGGCCAGCAGCGTCTCGCCGCGATGTGTCGATCCGTCCTGGGCGACGATGCCCACCGGATCGCCGACCCGCTCGACGAAGTCGGTGATGATCAGCCCGCGCTCGTTGAGGTTCGGGTTTTCGCTGGGCACCCCGATCTCGGTCGGGCGGTGCGGATAGAGCGTCACCACCGGTGATCGCGTCACCGCGGCCCGGCCCACCACTACCGCTGTCAGGTTGGTCGCGCCAACCGACAGCCCTACCCCATCTGACATGTCATCCAATCCAGGTGTTGTCGACGTTCGCCGACAACCCGACTACGAAAAACCCTATCCGTAGTGATCGCGGGCGGGCGCGCTGACGTTACTCAGCGAATCGTTCCGGCTCCGGGGATCAGGGGCAGATCCAACGCGGTCACCCAGCCCGGCGACGCCGCGTTGATGGCGGGTACCGCGTTGAGCGCACGCATACCGGTGGCCAGGCAGCCGGCAGTGGCCGCGTCCCGCCCGGAACCGTCGGTGAATCGAAACGCGGTCTCTTGGAAGATGCTTGGAGTTCCCTCGATGTCCACGCGATAGACGTCGTTGTCATTGCCGGACGGCCAGTCGGGCGCGGCGTCGTTTCCGATCCGGTTCACGTGTTCGAGCTGGATCCGGGTTTCACCGCGGTAGATACCGTTGATGGTGAACCGGACCGCGGCAACTTTCCCCGCCTCGATGACCCCCTTCACCGTCTTGCGGTCGGTGGGTGTCACCCACTTGTCCCAGGTCGTGGTGATTTCGTCGAGCATGATGCCCGCCGCATGCGCGATCATCGGAACCGTCGCGCCCCAGGCGAAGATCAGAACGTCGCGGTTCTCCAGCAGCGGGCGGTAGTCGGGCGCGCGGCCGATGCCCATCTCGTATTCGTAGTCACCCTCGTAGTTGCTGTAGTCCAGCAGCTCGGAGGCACGTACCGTGCGGACTTCCGAGCACACCCCCATCAGCGTCATCGGGAACAGGTCGTTGGCGAAACCCGGATCGATGCCGGTGGTGAAGCAGGACGCCTCGCCCAGCTCACAGGCCTCGGTGATGGGCAGGATCCAATTCGGCGGATTCAGGTGCATGGTGGGCCACACCCACGGGGTCATCGCGGTGGAGCTGACGTCGATACCTGCCCGCAGGAAGCGCGTGATCAGCGCGATGTTGTCCTCGGCGTGCGCGGCCGTTGGACCGAAGTGGACAAGCGCGTCAGGCTCGAGTGCGATCAACGCGTCGACGTCGTCGGTGGCGGTGATGCCCAGCGGCGCGTCCAGGCCGCAGATCTCGCCGACGTCGCGGCCGACCTTCTCAGGATTGCTCACGCCGACACCGACAAGCTCGAACAACGGATGCTCGGTGATCTCCGCGATCACCATTTTGCCGACAAAACCCGTACCCCAGACCACGATTCGCTTGGCCCTTGATTCAACCGCCACGACTCAGCTGCTGCCTTTCAGTCCCGTTTTGAAGACTCCCCATCAGTCAGCTTCACCATAGGCGGCCCCGGCGGGAGTTCGGGTGAAACGGTCACCGAACACGCGGTGCTAAACCGGGTTGACGGTCGCCTGCTTGTCGAACTGCGCCTGAAGTTCGGCGCAGCGCAGGATTCGCCCGGCAGTCTCGTGTTGTGCGCTGTGCACCAAATGGACCGGTACGGCCATTGCCGCGGCTCGGCGCAGCACCACCATGGCCAGATTGTTCGTCGTCCGGTACGGAACCACTAGGAGCACTATCCGGCGACGACTTCCGGTAACGGTCATCAGCCGTTGGTGCGCCGGCGGATCGCCCGGCAACTGGATCTTGTAACCCAGCGCATCAAGATCCGGGGTGCGCTCGAGGCTGGTCCAGTTGACCGCGATGTCGAGGATCGGACCGAGCGCGGAGTCCAGCGCACCCACCAGTTGCGGCAGTTCGGCGGCGATATGAGAGGAGCGCGGCCACCAGGCCCCGTCGATCAGATTGTCGTGATCTTCAGCGAGCGTCAGCCGAATGGGCGAGGCTGCTCGCCGTTGGTTGAACACCGATCACAACATTTGCGAGTGGGCTGGATTTGTTGCGGTGCCGATCAAATTCATTGCGTTCCCTAACGTTAAAGGCAACGCCACCAACCCGGCGAAAAACCGTTTGGCATCGGTGCTACCACTTCAAACGGTACACCCCGCTCACCTCGGCGTATGACTAACCGCCTTCCGCAGCCGTCGCTCACGACCGTAAGCGCTGCCCTTAGCCACCCCGGTAGGTCATGACATCCAGGTACGGCGGCATGACATTCTTCTTGTCTTTTGCCGCGAACCCGGGCTGGAATTGCGCAGGGCCGCCGGTCTGGAAGACCGCCGTCATAGCCTCCTCGGAGGCGATCCTGGAATCCAGCCGAAACGATGCGAAAACGAATGGCAAACCGTTGGCCCGCAACGGATCCGGAGCGCTCATCACCTCGAAATGCAAATGCGGACCGGTGGTGTGGCCGGAGTTTCCCAATGTTCGATGATCTGGCCGGTCTGAAGCCGGTTGCCGACCTTCGCCGTGATGCTGCCGGGTTTCAGGTGCGCGTACAGGACGAAATTACCGCCGCCGATGTCCTGGATGATGCGATTTCCGGGGCGTTGCGCCAGTGGCATGCCCATCGGTTCGGCGCCGGCGACCCGCTCGGGCAGCCCATCGAGTGGACCGACCGCCATCCGGTGCGCGGTCATCGCGCGGCATCCGTTGACGTCGACCCAGTTCGGGCCGTCCAGCGGCGGTGCGATCGACCGCCGGCTTGCGCGTCTGCACCGTTGTCGGCGCCGTCGTCTCGGTCATGGTGGCTGACAGCGGTGGATCTGGTTGTGCGAGCGAAACACGGATCACATGCTCGATACTCGTTGGCACGTCGGCGGTTTGATCGACGGCGACGTCGAGGTTCACCACCGCCGTCACGCCGACTCCGAATGTCATGGTCGGAGCGTCCGCACCCAAGACGCGGATCCAGTACGCCAGGCCGTCCCGGACAGATTGGCCAGCGTCTTGCCGTCGGCAACTGCCGCCACGGAGGTCAGCCGGGCCTCCTGGCCCAACGCGTTCGTCAACAGCAGTTCGTACGCCAGGTGAACTTTGCCGTCTGTGCCCGGTACCGGGACCGGCGCGGAAAGTGCCGAGCCGACGACCGGGCTCAGTGTCGACTCGCCGGTCGGCTGAGGCGCCGTTGCCGGCTAGTCTGACGTTGACGAACAGGACGCCGCAACCAGTGCGGCGACCGCGGCGAAGGTGACTGCGGTCGCACGTCTACCCCTCTGCATGCGCTGATCCAAGCAAATGCGCCGCGACTGCGTAAGGTTTTCCGGGGTTCCCGCTAACTCTCCGTCACAGTGAAGCCTGCCATCCAGTCTTCGTGCATCTCGTTGTCGATCGACACTCGCCACTGGTAGCGCTCCCCGACCTTGAGCTTCAGCGGCGGAATCGTGGCGATGAACGGGATGGTGACCGGTGTCCCCTTGGGGTGCACGGGCTGGCGTTTGGCCTTGATGACGCTGTCATCGGTGCTGGCGACCTGTGAGCCGTCGCTGTCGATGAGTTCGGCACGGATCGGGAACTCGGCGCCTAACTCTGCCCATTCGACTTCCACGAACACGATCAGAACGTGCTGCGACGTCGGTGTCGGGGTGGTGTTCCATCCCAGGCCGAGCGCGTGAACCGTCGCGTTTCGGTCGAGGTGGCCGCTCTGGGCGAGTAACACGATCGCTCTCATCCTGCGCCAATCCTATCGATGCCCTCGCGAGCGGATGCCGCCGACAGGGCCGGGACGCTTATCTACAGCGCCGTAACCCTCCGGGATCGCACAACAGGGGGTAGCGGTCGACGGGGATGGGCAGCGGCTTCTGATAGGCGATGGTGAAGGGCTGCTTGATGAGGTCCGGTTGCAGACCACACTCTTCGCTGTAGGAGATGGTTTTGGTGCCGGACATTGTTGCGGCATCGAATGAATAGACGTCCAGCGACGGCTTCTTACTGCCGTCCGGGCACGACACACCCGATGGATTGTTGACGGTGAAGGTCCAGCGATCGCTGACCAGCCGGGCATCCCCACCGAACGATTCGCCGCTGTTCTCCCGGTCACTTGTCACGTGCAGAACGCAGCCCACGGGCAGGTACAGAGCTACCCGCAGATCACCGACGACTGGGACGCACGTCGGGTAAATCGTCCAGTTGTAAAGGGGGGCTCCTGGCTGCGTGTAGGTGTAGACGCCCTCCAAGACTTGAGGATCGGGCGGCGGATCGTCGGCCGACGCGGGGCCCGCCGAACCCAGGGCGACGCCAACGAAGATGACCGCTGCGGTCAGCCAACGAGCGATAGACATCGTGTCCTTCCCATCCAAGCCGGCGTCGCGCGGCGGTCCCCCGCCATCGCAAACAAGCTAACGCAGCCTCAGGGTCTGCAGGGCCGAATCCCCCCGATGGACGCGCAAGGCTCCTCGGAGCGGCCCCGTAGCCACCTCGGCGACGTTTCCGGATTCGGAAACCCGGGAACGATCATGATGTGACTTTGACGAGAAGAGCCGCGGTCCTGTTCGCGCCTGCACCGTCTCCAGTCCTTCTCGCCGCCTGCTCGACCGGTGAGTGAGTCGACCTCGGCGATCAGGCGTCGGGTATTCTCATCGCCGCCATCGCCGGTGAACCCGATCAACTCGACCCGCAGAAGACCAGCGCCTTTTTTCGTTCGAGGTTCTGGAGAACGTCTTCGACACGCTCGTGGAGCCCGACGCCAACCTCGAGATGCGCCCGGCACTCGCCCAGTCCCGCGTGGGGGCGGCTATCGCTGAGCCGCTGGTCGTGCACAAGCTGGCGAAGGGCAAGCGCCGGCGCGAGGCCCGGTGGGCGAACTGCTCGACCTCGTCGGGCTTCCCGCGTCGTTCGCCTCGCGATACCCGCATGAGCTCTGGGGAGGCCAACGCCAGCGGGTGAGCATCGCTCGTGCGCTGGCGGTCGAACCCGAGCTGCTGATCCTCGACGAATCCACTGCGTCGCTGGATGTCTCGGTGCAGGCGCGCGTGCTCGATCTGCTTGCGCAACTGCAACAGGACCTGGGCCTCACCTATCTCTTCATCGCCCACGACCTCGCGATCGTCGAGCGGATGAGTCACGACGTCCTCGTCATGCAGGCCGGCGAGGCCGTGGAGTACCGGCCGGCAGCGGGACTCTTCGCCGGACCCGAGCAGGAGTACACCCGCACGCTGCTGGCAGCGGTGCCGCCGGCCCGACCGCGCGCCTCAGATCCGATGTGACCCGACCCGTGAGAGGGTCGGACGATGAATCAGCTCAGCGGGAAAGTCGCGTTGGTCACCGGCGCGTCGTCGGGACTGGGAGCCGCGGTGGCGCAGCTTTTCGCCGACCGCGGTGCCAAAGTGTTCGGCATTGCGCGTGACTGCGACCGCATGGCCGAGGTGTTCGCGCAGGTGCCGGGCGGCCGCTACGCATCGGTGGACATCACCGATACGGATGCGTGTAGACAGGCCGTCGCGCATTGCGTCGCCGAATTCCGCCAACTCGATGTGCTGGTGAACGTTGCCGGCGCGCACTCGATGCGCCACACCCAGTCGATGACCGATGACGATTGGGACCACGACCTAGCGGTGAACCTGCACGGACCCTTCCGGCTCTGCCACGCCGCGCTGCCGCATCTCTTGGAGGTGGGCGGCAACATCGTCAACGTGGCGTCGATCGCGGGACTCGAAGGGCAGGCGTACTCGGCGGGGTATTGCGCAGCGAAGCACGGGCTCATCGGGTTGACGCGGGCCCTGGCGGTCGAGTTCACCGCGCAACGCCTGCGGGTCAACGCGGTGTGCCCGGGCGGAATGCTGACACCGCAGGTGACCGACTTCGCCGCACCCGAGGACGCCGACTACAGCTTGATCATGCGGGTGGCGTCTCCCCGGGGTCTGATGGATCCGGCCGACGTCGCCAAGCTGATCGCCTTTCTCGCCAGCGATGACGCGGCGGCCATTCATGGAGCGGTGTACTCCGCCGACAACGGAAAGAGCGCGGGTTAAGTCGATGGAACGTCACCTGCGGGAGTTGCCGGTTCGGTCGCCACGGTTCGCAGCGCCCGAGTGGCTGGGTCGATTGCCACCGCCGGCAGCGCGGCGGTTGCCGGAAGCGCCCTCACGGCACTGTCCGTCGGAATCCGCGGGTGTCTTGCATGCGTGGCCTGCTTCGCCTGCCGACGGTGCCGCGGGTGCGCCGGGCGCGCCGGGTGCATTGACTGCGTCGACTGCATTGGGTGCTTCAACTGCTCGGGACTACGCAATGCGGTGGGCGTGCGCGACGTGCACGTCTGACCGTGCGCCGAGCGCGGCGCATTCGTTGCTTCGACGTCGTGCACTCACAACTTCTCGAGCTGCGGATCGTCCTTCGGAAGCATCGGGTTGCGGTCCGCGTGACTCCATAGCTCGACCGTCTGGAACGCCCAATACACTGCGAACTCGATGATCAAGGCAGTCTCGAGCACGAGCAATGCAAGATCCCACTTAGAGCCATTCTGATTGAGAATAATGTGCAATGCACCGACAGCCGCAATCGTAAAAATCATCAACCAACCTAAACATCGATAGATTCGCGGATAGTCCCTGGCGCCAACCGTCGTTGTCTGCTTAGCAGCGAGGTATGCGTTGAGGAAGACGACGACGATGATCACTATGAACAGAATGAACGCCGCGACTCCGTGCGCGAATTTCTCGAAGACCCGACCAAAAGCAAAGAACGCGATCGCTCCGACAACCACGACGGCCCAAAACAGCGCGCGGGCTATCACAGCGTAGGGCGGCAGGACCTTTGGCGTGTCCTTTCGGACCCGTATCAGCCGCGCGAGACCCTTGCCAATCAGGAGCGCGATAATGACAGCTAAGACGTTGTTCTGGACGAACTCTGTTATCGGATAGTCGGACGGCAGTTGGGCTGCACATTCGTCCTTCTCGGGGCGTCCGGTAGGCACCATAGCAACGACGAATGCCATGATGCCGACCAGGTCGAGCAGGATATCCTCGGTGTCCTTACTCCCCTTGTACGCAATGAGCAGTATCCCGATCGCGCACAGCGACGCGACAAATATGCTGTGCACGGATGTGAAATAGTAAGCACTGATCGATGGTTGCAGACACTTCGCGGCGATGGACTCAGCGATGACGGATACGGCCAGCATAATAATCATCACGACGATGCTTCCGCGGAGGTAGCGGTAGGTTTCGACGATGTAGTCTTCGCGATTGTCGACCTGAATTTCGTTCATTGGCCCCCTTGTCCTACGTGGTCGGCATAAGTGTAGGACGTAACTGAGGTGCGCTAGCAGGCTTTTCGCGCCTATCGGGGAGCGACCTGAATTGTTTGATATCCGCCGCGAAATCGGTGGCCCCTCACGGATGGACTGACGTCGACGTCCCCCCGGCCACCGCCGCGTCGGGTGTGACCGCTCCTTGCGTGTGGTGGCACCCGGGGTGGCAAGAATTTCATCTTGCCGACGTGGCAGCGTCCGGCCGGTAGAGTTCGACTGACCAGCGAGGACAACGACGTAACTCGCTCCGGGGGTTCCATGGGTCTTGAGCCGCACTGCGGCGCTGGCAGCGAAAAAGCGCCGGCGCGCGTAAAGCAAGCTATTGCCGGTGATGATGAGACCGCTGTCGCTGTCTCTGATCTACTTGACCCCGCAGCGGCCCACGACGTGCGGGCATTGCGTGCGGCGCTGAAGGTTTCCCAAGCCGTCTTGGGTGCCCACCGACTAGACGACGCACTCGAGGTAATCGGCGAGCAAACCCTGGCGACTTTGGACGCAGCCTCGTTTTCGATAAGCCGCTGGGAGCGCGAGCGGGGCGTGCTGCGCACGTTGATCAATGTCGGTGAACTGGGGCCAGGCGAAGAGCGCTGGCCGAAAAATGAGGAATACCCGCTCGCCGACTACCGGTATGTCACCGACCTGCTTCGGCAGGGACGTCCATACGTCAACACCATCGACGATGACGACATCGACTCAGCGGACGAGTCGCTGCTTCGGCGGCTGGAGAAGTACAGCGAGCTCGCCGTGCCGGTGATGTACGACGGGGCGATGTGGGGCGAGCTCTGGGCCGCCGGCGCTGACCGCCGGTGCTTCGGTCCCGATGATCTGCGACTGCTGGAGGCAATCGCTGCCCAGATATCGGTGGCTATCGGCACGAGCGAGCTCTTCAGCGAGGTCTCGCGGTACGCCTACCAAGATCCTCTTACCGGACTGGCCAATCGGCGCAGGCTAGATGAGTGCCTGCGGGAACTGGAGGAGAAGGAAGGGGCTCCTACGCTGCTCATTTGCGACCTCGACGGCTTCAAGGAGGTCAACGACCGGCAGGGTCATACCGTCGGGGATGCGCTGTTGCGCGGCGTGGCGGGTGTCCTCAGCGACGTCGCCTCGGCATTCCGGGCGTCGCTGGTCGCACGCTTGGGTGGTGACGAGTTCTGCGTCGTGCTCGCCGTCGCCTCGCTCACCGAGGCGGAGCGTTTTGCCCACGCCGCCAGTGGCCAGATCGCCCGCGAGCTGCGTCCCGATGTTTCGGTCTGCTGGGGTGGGGTCGTCGGCGATTCCCAGACACGCGCAGGGCATCAGCTGATCGCGGCGGCCGACGCGGCCCTTCTCGAGGCCAAGCGCCTGGGCCCCGGACGTCTGCGACTGCGTGCGCCCGGTGAGGGCGGCTTGCTGGTGGCCGTCGAGCGGCGGCGGCAGTCCGCACCCCCAGGCCGGCGAGCGACCGACGACTTGATTCCTCGTTTCGTCGGTCTGATCGACCAATTGCGGCCCTTGAGCACGCTCGCAGCTCTCAAACTGCTTGCCGGCGAACTGAGTAATGCCCTCAGCGCCGGGGGCTGGGCCATCTCCGTCACCACCGACGACCAGACAGGTATCCACGCCGCCTGCGGTGTCGCGAGTGCGCTGGATCCGAGTTCGGGGCTGCGTGTGGTTGGGCCTCCGGAGGATGTCGTGTATCCGCTTGCGGAATATCCATCCACAGCACGGGCACTCGCCGAGGGCGGCGCCTTCGTTGCAGGGGTCGACCTCTATGGCTCGGATCCCGCCGAAGTAAGGGTGCTGCACGAGCTCGGCTACAGCGCTGTGCTTGCGGTTGGCATCTCCGATAGGCAGCACGGCTACCTGGTTGAGATCTTCTTTGACGGCGATCACACCGAGCTGGCGGCCGTCGCACCCCATGCCCGCGTGCTCGCTCACTACTGCGTGCGGAACGTAACTGGAAGGCGTAACGGCACACGCTGTGCGTGAGCTGGCTTTTCGGGTTTACGGGGCCCTCAGCGCGCGCCTTATCAGCCCGGCGAATTCCTCTGGACACTCGAGGGGAAACAGCGCATCGTGTGCTGGCCAGAGG
>JAOPWF010000844.1 GCA_025965815.1 Mycobacterium sp. | reverse complement strand
AGCGGGGCTGGCGGCCGGTGTCAGGCGGTCTTGGCGCCGGGTCGTTTCCGGGGCCGGTAGGAGGGGCCGTCCATGAGCACCAACGGAACGCAAACCGTCTTGGGTAGACACCGGTTGCGGGCGTGGTGATGGTTTGTTTGTCGGGCCGGGCGGGCCCCCGGGCGGACGGGGCCGGTTGGGGTGGCGGGTCGAGTGTGGTTCGGAGTCGGATCTGGACGTGCCAGCCGGTGACTCGGACGTCTTCGATGAGCAGGCGTAGCAGTTGTTGTTTCTGGGTGTCGTCGAGGGCGTCGATGACGGCGTGGATGCGGGTGGCGAAGTCGTGGATTCGGCGGCGGAGCTGGTTGTCCCGGGCGAGTTCTGTTCGTTCGTCGGCAAGGCTTGTTCGCTTGTGCTGCAGTTCTTTTCGGCGGGATGAGACTTCGGTGGCGCGGCGCTGCATTTCGGGGAGTTCGATGAACCCGCCTTGGTAGAGGTCGATGAGGCGGCGCCGTTCGGTGTCGGTGGCATCGATCTTGCGGTCGAGTCCGGCCAGTTCGGTGGCCAGGAGTTCGTCGTCGGGGATCGGCGTGCGTTGGGTGACCGCTTGTTCGCCGGCCAGCAGTAGATCGGGGTGGATGATCGCGGTGCGGATGTGATCGAACACGAAGGTGTCGAGGGCGTCGGCGCGGATGTTGCGTTCGGGGCAGCGGTGTTGTTCGCCGCCGGCGCGTAGGGGGTCGTGGTTGCGGCAGTAGTAGTAGTAGCGGTGCCAGGTGCCGTTGCGGCCGCGCATCTTGTGGCAGTTGGTGCCGACCCCGCATGCACCGCATTTGACCAGTCCTTTGAGCAGCCACTGGCCGGGTTCGGCGCGGCGCGGGCTCCACTTGGTGTTGTCGGTGGCGACGCGAGCGGCGGCCTGGAACAGCTCGTTGGAGACGATTCTTGGGCAGTCGATCGGGATCCAGTCGTCGCGGTCACGCGGGATCTGTCGGTTGCGGTGGGTTGGGCGCCGGTCGGGTATCGATTCGGTGCGGTTGAAGTAAACCCGGCCGATGTAGGCCTCGTTGCGCAGCAGCCGGCAGATCGTGGAGTGGCCCCAGGTGGGTTTGCCCGTCGGCGAGGGTATGGTGTCGGCGGCGGCAGATCTGGCGCATGGTGATGCCGGCGGCGCGGTCGGTGAAAGTGCGCCGCACCACGGCAGCCTCGGGTTCGTAGACCTCGTGATGCGCTTGGCCGGTGGCGGCGCTGCGAGGGGATGCGGCGGTAGCCGTAGGAAGACTTCCAGGTGACGACCTCTCCGGCACGGGCCCTAAGTTTAGAGAGTGTCAGGGATGTCTCGTTAACTATCCGTCAGCTATGTGTCCGGTCCCTCACAATAACCACACCACCGTGGCCCACTTTTCGACCGTTACTTCCGGCCTACTTTTGGACCGTCGTAAACAGGGGTGAGGAGCTAAGGGTCAGTGGGATGACGGGGTCAAGCCCACCACCGCCGTAGAACCGACTCAGCCAGCTTGCCTTGCACCGCATAGTCGAGACGGTCGTAGATTCCGGTCGTCGTCCACCACGACCACCAGAACACCCCGGCCCACCAGGGCTGGTCGCTGAACGTCGCGAGCAACGCTTCGTATGCGGCTGCTTGCTCGTCCTGTGCGGGCTGGCTACTGCGCTCGTTATCCCAAGGCGTTACCGCCGCACCCACCTGGCTCGGGTAACCGGCCTCGGTGAACACAATTCGACGCCCGAAGCGGGTCGCGAATGCCGTAAGGTCGTCGCGTATCGGCATCCAAGCCTGCTCGATCGCCGAAACATCCGTGGTCGGATGTTGGCTCAGCGGAAAATAGGCATCGATCCCAATCAGGTCGAGCGCGTCCCAAAACGACACGTTGGCGTATTCGTCGCTGTTAGCTGCGTAGACGAGCGGACCGCTGTATTGGGCCTTCACTGCGTTGATGACTGTCAGCCACCGGCCGCGATCTGCGGAACCCGTCATGGTTTTCAGTTCGCAACCCACAGAGAACTGGTCGACACCCTTCTCCTGCGCTATAGCAGCGTAATGAGTGATGAACGCTTGATAGGAGCTGAACCATGTTGTCCGGTTCGACGGATTGATCACCCAACGAGGTGTTCCGCCATAAGGGTCGAGATGCGGCTTCAACAAAACTTTGAGACCATGGTCGTGTGCGAGGTCAATCGCTGCCCGAACATCATTGTCGCTGACGGTATTGCTGCCTGCCGCGATCGCGGTGGAATTGCCTGTGGCCTGATGCCACGTCGGGACGATCTGAACCCAGGTCGCGCCGACCCCGGCGATGTCGCTTACTGCTTGCGTCGTGACCGAGCCGCTGTAACCGTCCGACTGCCACGTTGGCAATACCAGCCCGCGCTGGTCGACCAGCCCGCGCTGCTGGTCGGCTGGCAGCATGACGACTATGGGCGCAAACGTCAGCGCGATCGCAGCAGTGGCGAGAGCGGCGAGCGGGATCGCAGCAGTGACGAGGCGGGCGATACTCAGGCGCAAATGCGGCACGGCGTACTCCTTCGACCGTAAGAGCAGAGGTTAGTTAGATCACAGTTTCCCTTGTGTCCTTAGAACAATCAATTGACAACTGCATCTCCTATCACTTTGTTAACAAACACGAACGCCTTTACCCCACTCAGCAAGACAAACCAGACCGAAGGATCCAAAAACGTCGTGGAGGAACAGCCGTCAAAAAACTGGTGCAGCCGCGCTTGCGGGGAGAGCCCCGTCGGGTGCGGTAGCGCCAGCTTGGGAAGCGCTTACCCGATCGGAATGTCGTTTTCCTACCAGGATCTCCGTCAGCAGTCCCGCAAGAGTCAACAGCAGCCCCGCTACTATTGCGGCGCTACGTTCGAGATTCGCGACATCACTGCGAAGGATTGCCAGCCGCAACTCACGGAGCAACGCCCGGGGCAGTACCCGCGCCGCGTATCGCCGCTCCGAGGCAATGCTGGCGTTGATCCCGGTCAGCCTCGCCAAAGCGGTTTTACCTCGGCCCTCGTGCCAGCACCGCTTAAGAAAGAAGATCGGCGTACTTCTGTCCGAAGGAACCTTGTGCGCGACCTCCGCTGAGGGATCGTACATCCAATACCCCCAAGGCAAGGCTCGTCGCACCCGGAGACACAGCTCCGTGTCTTCTGGGCGTGAAACTCGGCCGGTTTTACCGAATCCCGGGCGGAAGCCATCCACGGCATCGAACGCAGTGCGCCGGATCGCCATGTTGGTTGTCCACACGTTCCTAATGGGCGCCGCTACCTCTGGCATACCCGCGTATGAGCCGCCAACAACCCAGTCGAACTCGCGTGGAAACCAACGCGGACGAACTCCGGGCCAAGCAGGTGCGAGCCCACCACCTACCCCGACGACCTCTGCCTGGTTGAAGTGCCGGCAGAGGGAGCGTAACCAGTTGGGTGTGGCAACCGCGTCGTCGTCCAGAAAAGCTAAGATTTCGCCGTGGCTGTTCATGACACCTGTATTACGTGCTCCGGAAGCTCCCTTCTTGCCGACGTTTTCAACGATCGTGACACCACTCAACTCGGCCCTTGCGCGCTGCGCGAGCCCCGGGTTGTGATCTACGACCAAAATTACTTCGAGAGGAGGCGAAGACTGGCAAAGCGCAGAGCTTACGGCCTCGACTGTGTCGTGCCAGCGATCCTCCGTCCAGGCAGCAATGATTACTGAGACAGAGGGAACTCCTGTTGGATTCTCGCGGCGACTTGACCACGCCTCGGCGCTGTCGCGCGTCGCGCCTCGTGGTGATGGCTGGGGAGAGACGGTCATGGTTGCTCCTCGAATGTTGGCTAATCTGGAATGCGATCTAGGCCGCGGCGAAGGTGCGCCTTAAAGGCGGCCGCAAATACTCCGTGACGCCACAACAGCGCGCCGGAGACGACGAGCCGAAAGGCAGCGAAGGACAGGCCGCTCCAAATCATGATGCGGGGCAGCGCGAGGGGGTCAGAGTTGCGGCGCGCGAGGCCACTTGTTCCCGCGAGCACCCAGCGGACCCCGCGGCGACGAAGCGCTGCCTTCGTGCGTTCGTCGAAGTCCTGCGAGCGGCCATTAGGGTAGGCGAAAACTATTGGTGCTCGGCCGGTCTCGCGCTCGAGCGCCGCGCACGACTCGAAGACCTCGTGCTCCACCTTCTCGTCGGGGCAGCGCGATAGGATCGGATGCGTGACCGAGTGCGGGTGAAGCGTCACGCTGCCGTCGCTGGCGAGCGCGCGGGCCTCGTCCCACGACAGCATCCGAAACGGCCCCGCGTCGCCCAACTCCGGCGCCAGCGTCGCGACAAGCGATCCAACACACGCCATCCGCTCCTCGTCTGGGAGGTCCTTAAAGCGCTCGACCGCCGTTGCATAAGCCGCTCCGCGGTCGGCAGCGGTCCTAAGGGAAAGCGTCTCGAGGCCGAACACCGTCAGATTCACTTCGGGCGCACTCGCCCGCGCGAACGCGAGCCAGAGGCTGTCGGGCCACAGCGTCTCGTCGGTCCCCATCGGACCGGTCGCGAGGAACACCGCGGCCGGCAGCCCGACGTCACGCAGCACCGGCGCCGCGTGGGTCAAGAGGTTCCGCGTGCCGTCGTCGAAGGTGAGTGCCGCGGCGCGGTCGGGCAGCGTGCCCGCATAGAGCCGCTCGAGGGCCTCCTCGAGCGGCAAGACGTGAAAACATCGGCGTACATATCGCAGCTCGCGCCGTAGGGTGGCGGCGTCGTGCACGTGCGAGCAGGACGGCGAGAGCGGCTCCGCCTCGACGCCGTGGAACATCAGGATCGTGAGCCGCCTACGTTGCAGCCGCCGCGAGAGAGCAGGCACGGCAGCAGCGCACAGCAGCCTGGCTGCCACCTCCTTCATCCCCGCGCGGAGCCTCACGCGCGTCGATGCGCCGCGCGGCCGGCGCACGCGTAGGCGCTGTGGTCCACTAACTATCCGCACTGGGGTTTTCCTTCTCATCCAGCCAGTCAGCTGCGCTGAGATAGCGATCTAGGTCGGAGAAGTCGCCGTAGCGGCCTGGTTCGGTGGGGATGTGCACACCAGGCAGCCCGCCCGCCGGGATGCGCAGCGGCGGCGCAGCGGCATCATGGCTGATCAGCACGACGCCGCGCGGGCTCCCTTCCCTGATGACCTCGACCGAGCGGTCGACTTGCCCCGGCTGGCTGTGGGTCTGCAGGTAGTAGCAGACCGGAACCGCCGACGTCTGTGTCTCATCTTCCTGCATGGCAACCTCTATGACAGCGTCTTCATGACGCGGCATCGTCGGCGAGCCCGCCGCGCGCAGCGCCGTATACCGTCATGCGATCAGCACCTTCCCGAAAGGTCCTTGGCGCCGTCCACCTGACGAGGATGGCCGCGCGCTCCGGCAGACCCGACCGCAACCGTGCCGCTATTGCCACCGCGGGCCAGAGAACGATCGCCTCGAGCGTCATCGTGATCAGCCAGCAGAGCGACACCACCGTCAGTCCGCCGTGATTCGCGAGCGCGAGAGCCGACAGCGCAACCTCGAGCCCACTGCCCGCACAGGAGACGAGCGCGCACCGGCGGAGATCGCCGTTCACCCTGCATACCGCGATGTACAACGCCTTGACGCCGGTCGCGAACGTGGCCGTCCCGAGGATCGCGAGCGCCCCGGATGCACCGACATAGCCAGGGCCAAACAGAGACAGCATGAGGTGACCGCCGAAGGTGAAGACGACTGCCGACGCCGCGCCAGTCAGCGCAGTGATGAGGATCGCGTGCCTCAGCACCTGGGCGAGCGCGGCGCGATCGCCGCTAGCGATCGCGAACAGCGCGGTCGACAGGTGACTGGGCACGATACAGGCGAAGCCAACGAGCAGAAGCGCAATGTAGAAGCCAGCATTGACCGCTGGGCTGAGAAATGCGGCAACGAGCACAGGTAGCAGGAGGCGCGGGGCGGAGACGGACATGTTGAGCCAGTGGTGAGTCAGGGCGGTGCCACCGTACATGCGAACCAGCCGCCACCGTGGGCGAGCAAGCAGTCTGGCGCCAGCGTGCCGCGCCAGACTGGCGACGAGGACAGTGGACAGGAGAGCACCAACGAGCCAAGCTCCGACCAGGCTGGACGATCCGCTTAGGTGGAGGCCGATCGCGAACAGCGGCAGGACGGCAAGCTTCAAAATTGAGAAAGCGGTGTTCCTCCACAGCTGCCAATCGGCCCGCGACAAGCCGACCGTGGCGTCGTCGAGGACAAGCAGGGCAGCGGTGACTGCGACAGCCGCGACGAACATCGCGATCCCGCCCGCACCGCTCGGCACCGCGCGCGCCGACGGCGACACTTCGGTCAGGAAAAGCACGAAGGCGAGCGCGAAAACTGCACCGAATGATGTGGCGGCGGCGAGCGCGGTGCTGAGCAGCTCGCCCCGGCCGGGGCCGCCCTTGGACAGCTCCCCGATCAGCAACGTCCCGATACCGGCCATGCCGGCCATGCCCAGTAGCTGCAGAGCCGATACTGCCGCACTCCCCGAGCCGACCGCGCTTGTGCTGAACAGACGTGCCGCCACCCACCAGAATGCGAACCCCGAGCCTGACGTGACGACCGTGGTCCCAAACAGCGACAGCGCATTCCTGACGATCTCCGAGTTTCGAGATCTTGACCCGGTGCGCCGTGCAGCTGGCATGCTCATCCCCGGCCCCCCAGCATGCGTTTGCACGCGCGCATCCACGCTGCCCGGCTCCGCAGGAAGGCGATGGGCGCGCCTCGCGGCAACATTAGCAGGCCAGCCGCCGCGACGACCGCCGCCGGCCCGGGCCGGCCGCGGCGGAACGCCCGCACGGCGATTTGCAACGCCCCCAGCCGCGTGCCCG
>JAOPWF010000826.1 GCA_025965815.1 Mycobacterium sp. | reverse complement strand
AATATCGGGCGTACCGCTGATCTGGATGGCGTCGAACCGGTCGGTGGCGAACGTCCGCGCAGTCAGCCACCCCGCCAGTGCCAGCGAGTAGCCGTACTCACGCAGGAAGCCGAGCTTGCTGTCGCCGTCAGCCGGGGCGCGGTACTGATGGACGCGCACGCCGTCGATTGCGTCGTTGCCCGGATCGCTGCGGCAGATCACCGAGACTCGGTAACCGTCGCCCAGCAGCGCGAGTGCTTGCTTGCGCAGCCGGTGATCGCGCGCCAACGAAACGTTCTCGACGACTAACAAGACATGCGGATCCCGGCGCCGGCGTTGACGCGACTCGCGACCCGGCGACGGTCGACGCTGCTGGCTCCGGCGCGCTCGACAATCGCGCAGTCGGATCATGCGGTTGCCACCAGGAGCGCGCCGAAGCTCAAGATCAAACCCGTAAGCCCGAGTTGATAGGGCCGTTGACGGGCTTTCTGGAAGGCCCGTTGCCCGATGAGAAGGAACACGATGCCCGCTATCACCGGCAGGAGCAGCCACAGCCCTAGCGCCAAGTGCGGGCGCACCGTCGCCATGACGACGGAGAGCTGGATGATCGCCATCGAGCCGTAGGCAAACGCGATCTGCCGACGGATGGACACCTTGTCCTCGAAGGAAGCACCGACGATGACGGTCAGGATGCCGCCGCCGAGATTGCTCCAGCCGTGGACGATGCCGAGGACGAGCATCAGGGGGCGCGAATGCTTGCCGACGGTTCGCCTGAGCACAGGCTGCAGGCGACCGACTCGGGATATCGCGGTGACGAGCAGCACGACGCCGACGATCAGCCGGATCTGATGCGGCGTGCCCAAGGCGACGGCCGCACCCGTCGCGACCAGCACGGCCGGAGCGGTGATCATCAGGAACTGCCGTCGTATCGGCTCGAGCGTCAAGCCCCCGCTCGTTACCACCTGCAGTCCGCTCACGACAATCGAGCACGGCAACAGGTAGCCCAGCACTTGTTCGAAAGGCAGGCCGAGGAGCAGGAAGATCGGGGTGCCGAACAGCAGCAGCCCCACCCCGAACAACGACTGCACGACGGCCAGCACGATCACCACCGCGACCATGGCGATCATTTGATCAGTCGACATCGTCGCCCTCCGGCAGCGACTGGAGCGCAATCGAGTCATTGGAGGCATGAAAGACCGTCAGTGATCCTCGGCCGACCGGGATCCGCCAGCCTTCCCCGGCCGAACCGTTGAGCTTCGCCACGACGAGCCGGATCATCACGGCATGGGTCACCGCGGCCACGGTTTCACCGGCATGGCGCTGCCCGATGAGGTGTAGTGCGGCGATGATGCGCTGCTGCGCGTCGGTCAACCGTTCGCCGGCGGGGCAGACGGCTAGGTGGGGGGACGAGCGATACAGCGCGAACGCCTCCGGGTCGTGATGCGCCGCCTCGTCGGAGGTCATGCCTTCCCATACGCCGTAGTCGACATTGTTCAGACCGTGCAGGATGCGCAGGTCTGGGACCCGCGTTTCGTCGGCGATGATCTGGGCGGTGGCGATCGTGCGGCGTAGCGGACCGGTGTAGACAGCGCTGAGGCCGGACTTGGACAGCTGACGAGCCGCGTCGACCGCGTCTTGGTAGCCCTGCGCGTCCAACGGGACGTCGCGACGGCCGCGGTAGCGGTTCTCGACGTTCATCGTCGTCGTTCCGTGCCTGATGAGGAACAGCCGGCACGTGCTCGGTTCCGCTCGCTCGAGCAGTCCGGTGGGGGCGATGAGTTGTTCGGTCATCGTCGGTTACCTCTTTCCTGTCTTTGCGTGGCTGTCCCAGCCGTTGACCTGCTCGACATGGATGGATTTCGGGTCCGTCGCGTCACTGAGCCGACCCAGCAGCCAGGTAGCCGAGTCGCCCTCGTCGTCCTCGTCCCCGGCCGAAGTTCTCGTGCTGGCGCGATCGCCTTGGCCGGCGACCAGCGACAGCGGGGGTGTCACGAGCCGCGCCCGCCTACCGAAGGTGACGAACGTGGCGCCGATCAGCTTGTCGCGTACGTGCTCTAACTGGCTGGCGGCAGCGCGGACCTGCGCACGCGTCGTCCGCCGGGAGTCGCCGACGATCAGCACCATGTCGGCCGCCTCGAGCATCGTGGCGATGTCGGAGCCCGCCAACGCCGCGGGCGCGTCGATCACGACGAAGTCGGCGTCTGCGGACAACTGCCCGATGACCTCGCCCAGCCGGGACGGGTGCAGCGCCAATCCGATGTCGCCGACAAGCAGCCCCGCCGGGACTACGCGCGGCCCCGGGACGTCTGGGTGCAGCAGCACGCTGTCGAGACTGGCTCGGTCCTCGAGAACATCGGCCAGCCCCGGTACCTGGCCGACGCCGAACAACTCGTGGCCGTGCGGTCGGCGCATGTCGGCCTGCACCAGGACAACGCTCCGGCCGGCCTGCGCGAGCGTGACCGCGATGTTGGCGCTGACGACCGTCTGCGCGTCGCCGGTCGGACTGGTGACGAGTAGCGACTTCGCACCTCGTTGCTCGGCTACTCGCAGCAGCAGCGTGCGCAGCTCGCGATATGCCTCGGCACCGGGTGAGGTGCGCCTTCGAGCGACGACTGGGTCGGTCCGGGTCCGGCGAGCCGCGGGCACGACGGCGAGCAGGGGGCCGCCCCCGTTTTTCTCCAACTCGTCAGGTCCGCGAAGCCGGTCGTCGAGGCGATCGCGCACGTAGGCGGTGCCACCGGCCAGTACCAGCCCGATGATCAATGCGATGCCAACATCGACGAAATGGTTGGGACTGGCCGGTGCGCTCGGCCGGGTAGCCGGAGTGATCACCGCGGTGTCCAATATCTCGGCGGTCGTCGGCCGCGTACTCGTGCGACCCAGCGGCGGCTGCTGTGCCAGCCAGTACGAGACGTACGCCGTGGCCACGGCCTGGGCCCGTTGCCAGGCCTGTTCGGCGTCGGTCGAGCTGTAAGAGACGTGCAGTACGTGGGTGTTGAGCGGCACGCTCACGGACAGGCCGTGCGAAAGCTGCCCAGCTGAGACGCCCAGTGCCCGCGCTGCGATATTGAGCACGACCGTAGAGGAAGCGGCCGCCTTCTCGCTGCCCATGTCCGGCACCTGTGGCGCTGTGCCCGCGGCGAACAGGCGCGGCTGCACCAGGACGTCGGCGGAGGCGCGGTAGGTCGGGGTACGCGACCACGACAGCATTGCCGCGGCGGCAACCACGAGTGTCGTGACGAGAAGCATCCAGCTCCAGTGGGTGACGAACAGACCCCGGGCGCCACGCCGGGCTGGGGTGGACCTGTGCCAGCGCGCGACTGTGTCTTGGTTCATGATCGAGCCTCCGTCAGGGTCATTTCGACGTCCACCTGGTGGTCGGCGCCCGTGTTCGATCGGATACGTTGACCAAGCCCGGCCAGGGCGAGCAGCGCGAAGAATTCTTCGGCGGCGCCGCGGTAGGTCAAGTGCGGGTCGAAAATCATGAGCACGGACATCACGGTCACAGCGACGAATACCGCCAGCGCCGCCACGCTCGGCGCACCGTGCCGATACCGAGCCTCAAGCCAGGAGGACCGTAGGGCCGCACGTACGAAGTAGATGAAGCTGGCGAGCAGCGGAAGACCGCCACCCCAGAGCAGCCAGGTGTACCCGCTCTCGATCCACACGTAGCCGGTGGCCTGGTAGGAGACCGGAACGCGCGCCGAGGGACGGACGCCGAGGAGAAAATTCCAGTGCGAGAACAGCGTGGGCCAGAAGTGGGTCCGCAGGTTCTCCAGGCGTCCGGTCCAGCTCACGGGCAGCCCGGAAACCGAATCAAAACCGCTTAGCCGCGCGGCGATCACGGGTCGCAACACGACGATGGCGATGCCGGTGATGGGCACGAAGATCGACAGCAGTCGCGGGTAGCTCGTCACGAGCGCGATGGCGCAAATGCCCACGACCAGGCCGATCGCGCTGGAGAATTCGCCAGCCGACAGCGCACCGACGATGAACAGCATTCCGGTCGCCGCCAGCATCGTCCGGTGCCTATGACCCACGATCCACAGGCCGGCCACGATCGCCAGGTTGTAGATCAGGAGGTCGGCTGTTGCGGCGGGCAGGGCGAGCGTCGAACTCCCACGGGCGTGCTCCAGCGCGCCGGTATAGCCGAATGGGGCGTAGTAGGACGCGAGTAACTGCTGGACGCCGAACAGCCCCAACGACTGCAGGATGGCGAGCACCGCAACGATGGACGCCGCTGCCAGAGACAGCCAGTAACACCGCATGGCCTGGCGGTACGTAGTGATGCTCGAGCGCACGATCAGGTAGATGCCTGCGAACTTCCACATGACCAGCGCGTAGAGGATGTCGTCCTGGGTGATCGGCTGCTGCCGCGCGATCATCCACAGCATGGGAACGACCGAATTGCTCAGGGCCATCAAGACGATGGCCCACTCGACTCGGCTCAGTCGCATTCGGGGCGCCGCGCCGGTCCGCCACCGCACCAGGGCGCGCGCGGCGAGCGCGACTCCGACGGCCACTGCGATCGCCTCGCTCGGGCGAAGCACCGGTACGGCATGGCCGCGATCGATACCGGCGGTCAACGGCGTGGCCGCGATGACCAGATAACCGCCCAGTGCCGGCCACGCAGCCACGCAGGCGATGACCGCCAGACCCACGCAGACGACGAGGGCAAGACGAGGACGCAGGACGCTGAATCCGCCGACACCCAGCGCGGCGGCGAGAATCCCCGCCGGCAGCACTTGGTAGCGCCAAATGCCGTCGAACCGATTCGCCCAGCCCGATGACAGCCGGAAGGTCCGACGCGCGAGGGCGGCTGCGGCCGGGGGCGTCCCGACGGCGCTGACGTCGCCCTGGGTGCCCTTGACCCGCTGGCGCAATTGGTCCAGCCCGGCGCTCAGCCAGGCGAGTTCTGGTGTGCGCAGCAGAGTCTGCACGGCGAGAAAGACGAGGATGCCGACCGCAGTCGCCGCGACTATCCCTATCCGAGATCCCAGCGGTGGCCCGATCCACGCGAGGCAGGCCCGCGCCACGAGCCAAGCCGGTCCGATCATGACAACCGCACCGAACGTCGTCCTGGCCAGCGACGGACCCAGCCGGGCCTGACCTGGGCCGAGATCACGAGCGAGACGCACCGACAGGTGCAATGCCGCGACGATGATCGACGTCGAGTAGGCCAGACCCAGGACCACGAGTACGGCCGTGCCGTGGACGGTAAGTGCGATGCTGGCCAGGCTCAGGCAGGTGAGGGCCTGCAGCGTCATCGAGATGAGGGGCGATCGGGTGTCCTTGCGCGCGTACGAGGTGTACGTCGCGATCATGAACGCTGTCTGGGCGACGACCGCCACGGACAGTGCCGCCAATGCGCCCGCGACGAGCATGACACCGTTCGCGGTGCCCATCCGGCCGAACGAGATTGCCCGCGCCATTGGTACCGCCAGCCCGAGGTAGCCGACGGCCGCGGGTATTGCGATGAACAGGCCCAGCGCATAACCGTGCACCAAGGTGTCCCGGAATCCGGCGGCGTCACCGTCGACGTGCATGCGCGCGAGACGGGGAAGCAGTGAGAGCGCGACTGGAGTCGCGCCAAGGGCCACCGCGAGGAAGTAGAAGTTCAACGCGATCTGGAACGCGACGACGCCCCCAGCTACCCGGTTGGCCAGAACAAGCAACGTGAGGACCTGTAGCGCGACCAGCCCTGCCTGCGCCATGGACGGCAGGGCGCGCCGCACGACCACCCGAACTTCGGCGTCGCGCCAACCGGCCCGCGGGACGAGTCGGATCCCGGCGCGCTTGGCCCCCCACCACTGAGCGGCCGCATGCAGGGCGACGGCACCTGTCGTGCCCAGGCCCAGCAGCAGCAGTTCGCCGTTGGGCACGGCGTCGACCCGGGTGCCGGTGCCGAAGATGATGGCGCATGCGGCGAGGACGGCGATCGTGCCGATGTTCTCGAAGGCCGGGGCGGCCGCAGCCAACGCGAAGCGCCGGCACGCATTCATCGACGCGGTCGCTGCGCCCACGACGCCGTACAGAAACAACTGCGGGATGAACATCAGGATGAGCCAACGGCCTACCTGCTCCTGCGCACCGGCGCTTGAACCAGCCCCGCTCGCGGCAAGACTGAGCACCGCCGGTCCGAACAGGACCGCCAGCGGCACCGCGGCGCCGAGCGCGACGAGCGTCATGCCCAGAAAGCCGCCGGCGACGCGCTCGGACGCCGCCCGGTCGCCGGCGTCAATGTGCCCGACGAGTGCCGGCACCAGCAACGACGAGAACAACGATCCGGCCAGCAAGCCGAAATAGATGAGATTGGGCAGCGAGTTGGTGAACTGGTAGGCGTTGCCGAAGAACGTCAGACCGAGCACGGCGCCGATGGCGGCAATCTTCACCACACCGGTGATCCGGCTGACCAGCGTCCAGACCGCGACCGCGATCGAGTCACCCGCGGCCGCGCTGTCGCGCGCGGTCGCTGCTTGTTCGGTCGTAGCGGCTGCGGTCACGGTGCCCCATCGGCGGTGAACACGGCCGGCACCGTCTTCAGGAGAATCTTCAGGTCCAGCCAGAAGGTTCGGCGCTGGACGTATTCGATGTCGAGGTCCAGCCCCGTCTGCATCGGCAGCTTGCTGCGGCCACAGATCTGCCACAGTCCGGTCACGCCGGGCGCGACCAGGAAACGGGTGCGGTGCGTCGTGCTGAACAGCTCTGCCTCGTACGGCAGCGCCGGCCGTGGTCCGACCAGGGACATGTCGCCCTTGACGACGTTGAGCAGTTGCGGCAACTCATCGAGACTGGTCCGCCGTAGCAGTCGCCCGACCTTGGTCACCCGCGGATCCGATTCGAGTTTGTAGAGTCCTCTTGCGCCGCCGGCCGGTGGGTTGTCTTCTGTCAGCAGTCGGCGGACGTACTCGCGATGTATGTCGTCGCCGCTGTCGGCTCGCATGGTGCGGAACTTGTACATGACGAATGGGCGGCCGTAACGCCCGATTCGGGTCTGCCGGAACATCCCCTTGCCAGGACTCGTCGTCCGGACGAGCAGCCACACGATGACGAGGATGGGGATCAGTAGGCACACCAGGCAGGACGCGACCACGAGGTCGAAGACACGCTTGCCGGTGAGGCGGGGAGTCGCCGAGTGCCGGGCCAGCACCCGCCCAGGCACCTGGATTCTGCTAGCGGTCATGGCCGTCACGCCGATTCTGCAGGAGCGCTACGCCGTGCGGCCGTGCGCGTCGGTATCGACTCGCTGAGTTGGTGACGGCTTCGACCCGATCCTCGATCGAGGTCAGGTCACCGACGTGGCCACGTACGGTCGCCGGGTTGCCGAAAGCGACGCATCCGTCAGGGATGTCGTGCACGACGACCGCGCCGGCACCGATCAAGCAGCCGGCGCCGATGCGCACAAATGGCAACAGGGTCACGTTCACGCCGATCTGCGCCCTGCTTCCAATCCAGGGTCCGGACATGACGTGTGCCGAAGCGGCCTGACCGGGATACAGGTCATTGGCGATGCCCACCCCGGGCGCCAGAAACGCGTCGTCCTCGATCTCGGTGAACTGCGCGATGTAGCAGTTGGAATGGATCTTCACGCGGTCACCGATGTGGCAGCCGTAGTCGATGACCGTGTTGCTCCACACCGAGACGTCGTCGCCGATCGTGCACTCCTCGCGGACG
>JAOPWF010000810.1 GCA_025965815.1 Mycobacterium sp. | reverse complement strand
TCGACTTCGCAGTGACGCAGTTCGGGCGGATCGACGTCGTGGTCAACAATGCCGGGTACGCGAACAGCGCGGCCATCGAGGAAATGGACCCCGACGACTTCCGTGCGCAGATCGAAGCCAACCTGTTCGGGGTGGTGAACGTGACGCGCGCCGCGCTGCCGGTGCTGCGCCGCCAACGGTCGGGAGTGTTCCTCCAGTTCTCGTCCGTCGGTGGACGGGTCGGCGGAACTCCCGGGATGGGTGCCTACCAAACGGCCAAGTTCGCCGTCGAGGGCTTCTCGGAGGTGCTCGCCAGTGAGGTGCAACCCTTCGGCGTCAAGGTGGTCATCGTCGAGCCGGGTGCCTTCCGCACGGACTGGCAGGGCACGTCGATGACGATGCACCCGCCAGGGGCCGACTACGAACAGACGGTCGGCCGGATCCACGCATTCCGTCGCGACACCAACGGAACTCAACCCGGCGACCCCGAGCGCGCCGCGGAGGTGATCCTGCGCGTGGTCGATCTGGCCGAACCGCCCCGGCGGCTGCTGCTGGGGGCCGGAGCCGTCGAGCAGGCGCTGGAGGCCGGCGCGCGTCGCAACGCCGAAGCGGAGCAATGGGCGCAGCTCAGCCGGTCCGCCGACTTCCCCAGGGAAAACTGACGATTCCATTAAAGCCCGATGCGGCACCCGGGTGGCTGGCAGCATGACTATCCGTGACCGCAGCAGTCACTCCCAAGGGAGAACGTCGACGGTATGCGCTGGTCAGCGCAGCCGCTGATCTGCTGTGCGAAGGCGGCTTCGAAGCGGTCCGGCACCGCGCCGTCGCACGCCGAGCCGGGTTGCCGCTGGCGTCGACGACCTATTACTTCTCGTCGCTGGACGACCTGATCGCCAACGCGGTCCAACACGTGGGAACGCTTGAGGCAGCACAACTTCGCGATCGCGTCGCCACCCTCTCGCGCCGCCGCCGTGGTGCCGAGTCGACCGCCGACGTGCTGGTCGACCTACTGCTCGGCGACCCCCCGGCATGCCGCGGCGAACAGCTGATCTCCCGCTACGAGCGCTACATCGCCTGCGCGCGCCAGCCGGTGCTGCGCGACATCCAGCGCCGGATTCTCCAACAGCGCGCCGACGCCGTCGTCGAGGTCGTCGAACGCTCCGGCCGGTGCGTGCGCACCGAACTGCTCACAGCGCTGGTCTGTGCGGTGGACGGTGCGGTGGTGTCGGCGCTCGTCGACGACTGCGACGGCGACGGCCCGCGGGACACCGCCCGGGCAACGCTGGTGGACGTGATCGACGTGCTGGCGCCGTTAGCTAATTTCGAGCCCAGTCTGGCCTAGCCGCCGTTCGGCTACACCAAACTGGGCTCCCAGATCCGTCGGCAGTTCTGGGCCGCTAACCCCGACCGAAGTCCATGGCAGGCAAACGGGTGCTGGTCACCGGCGCCACGTCGGGTATCGGCGAAGCGGCTGGTCGCTACCCGTCCCGATTCCAAGCCGGACATTTCTGGCACGACCGGGCCCAGGGCCCGACGGCCTTCGGATGACAGCGCCAGTGGGATCCGGCCAAGGTCGCGCACTTCCTCGAGCGGGTCTCGACGATGGCCGATACCTCAACTGATTGGGCCGGTTTGCCCCGTTGACGGTGCAGCCTCCCGGCGGCTGGTTGATGATGGTCTGGCTTCGACACCGCCGCCACAACAACGCCTTCCTCGCCGTGACGACCGCGACTTCGCTGGCGGTGTTCGCGATGGTCAACGTGGCGGTGCTGGTGCTCCGGCGCGACGTCCAGCACGGCGGCGGGCACTTCAAGACGCCGACGATTCTGCCGATCATCGGGTTCCTGGCGTCGCTGTATCTGGTGACGCCGTTGTCGGGACGGGCCGGCCCAGCAGTACGTGCTCGCACTGATTCTGATCGGCATCGGCGTCGTGCTGTTCTTCCTGACCATGCTCATCAACCGTCAGCTCGGTATCCGTGACGCCGGGATCACCGACCCGGTTCATCTGGGGTCGGGGCCGGACTAGTCCTTGCGGCCCGCAGTCGCTCCAACCGGCTTTCGAGCATAGGCACCCGGTGCGCGTTGCCCTTCAGCGCCAGGTAGCGCTCGTCGAACGCGGCCAGTAACGCGTCGTCGAGTCGGCGGACGGCCCCGGCCGGGTAGCGGTAGCCCATGATCGCGTTGACGCTGTCGCTGTCGATGGTGTCGAGCAGCTCGTCGAGCTCGTCGAGCGAGGTGATGCCGAGCTCGAGCAGCAGCCCGGATATCCAGGCGTAGTGCTCGGTGCGCGACCAGCCAGCGTCGGGAAAGCGGTTGCCGAGGTAGGTCGCCAGGACGGGGGTGCTGATGCGCGGATCCGTCGAAAGCTCCGGTTGGCGATCGGGCATCGACGTGCGCAGCCGCTCGCGGATTGCGGAGAACTCCCGGTCGGCGAGCTCGAGCAGACCGGCGGCCAGCGTGAACCGGCGGTCCAGATCGGGCGCATCGTCATCGGGGATCGAACCTTTGTAACGGATGTCGTGCTCGAACTCGGCCCACGCGTGTTGCAGCACCGTGCGCACCTGCACCGACGCGGGTTGGTGCTCGCCTTCGACGGCGACCAGCAGGTGTCTGCTCGCGTATCCCCACCGGCCCTCGCTGGCCGTCTCCTGCCCCATATCCCGGTCGTCGAGCAGGCTCAGTTCGTCGGCGAGCAGATTGGCGACGGCGGTGACGTCATCGCGCAGATAGGTGATGACGCGCAGCCCGATCTGGTCGGTGATCTGGGCCAGCGGGTTGGTGTACAGGCGCTGGCCGTCGACGCTGCGGTCGGCTTTTTCCGCGAAGGAGGCCACGGTCTTGGTCCGGGCGGTGACGCTCAGGTAGTTGATGCCGGCGTCGTCGAGGAGCGTGGTCACCACTTGCAGGTATCGCTCGGTGCTCGTGACCAGGCCGGGCCGCCGGGCGGTGTAGGTGGCGATGGCGTCGTTGACCGCACCGGGCGTCGGCTCGGGAGGCGCGGGCAGCAGGTCGCGGGGCAGCGTGGGCGTGACGATATAGCCGGTGGCGAAGTCGCCGTAGGTGGTGACGTCGTCGGGGCGGCGGGTCGCGTACAACGCCACGTAGGCGCACATCACGGCGTCGATTGGGTCTTCAGCACGGCGCAGTTCCGACTTGCGTTCGGCATTCTCGACCGCCTGCCGCAGTTCGATCCACCCGTCGTTGTCCCTCACCCGCAGCGGCGGATCCGCGTCGGCGAGGCCCTCGATCTCGTCCATCAGTCGGATCAGTTCCGCCCGCAGCACGTCGAACCGGCGGCCCTGCTTGTGCTTGTACTTCAAGGTCCGGCCCAGCCGGAACAACACCACCGTCGCCGGATGCGGGTAGACCTCGATGGCCCGCCGCGGGGCCGTCGATGCGGGGTCCATGTCCAGGTCCAGCCCGCGCGCCAGTCGGGCACCGCGTGGCGTGCCCGAGAACTCGGGCTTGCTGGTGTTCGCCGGATGTGCGCCCGCCTCGAACCGGTGGAAGTCACGGTTGAGGGCCGTCTCGGCGGGGCGCTGCCCGGTCGGGTTGGTGACGATCAGGGGAGCGTCGATTCCGACTGTGCAATCGTGATCGACGTAGGGCCGGAGCAGGGCCGCGATGCTCGTGTCGTCAGTCGCGGCGCCGACCTCGACCAGCCGCCCGTCGTCGTCGACGACGGCGATTCCGGACGGCCTCTTCTTGCCCCAGGCGAGGTCGAGGCCGACGAAGTACACAGCCCTACTTTGCCGTACGGCCACCGTAAGCTGTGTGTTTGTGAGCATTCCCAATGTCCTTGCGAGTCGCTACGCCAGCGCCGAGATGGTCGCGATCTGGTCGCCGGAGGCGAAGATCGTCGCCGAGCGCAGGCTGTGGCTCGCCGTGCTGCGGGCGCAGGCGGGGTTGGGTGTCGATGTGCCCGAGCCGGCGATCGCCGACTACGAGCGGGTGCTCGAGGATGTCGACCTCGGTTCGATCGCGGCCCGTGAGCGGGTGTTGCGCCACGACGTCAAGGCCCGCATCGAGGAGTTCAACGCGCTGGCCGGACACGAGCACATCCACAAGGGCATGACGAGCCGCGACCTGACGGAAAACGTCGAGCAGCTGCAGATTCGCCGCTCGCTGGAACTGGTGTTCTCCCACGGTGTCACGGTGGCGGCCCGGCTGGCCGAACGGGCGGTCGCCTACCGCGACCTGGTGATGGCGGGCCGCAGTCACAACGTCGCCGCGCAGGCCACCACGTTGGGTAAGCGGTTCGCATCGGCGGCACAGGAAACTCTGATCGCGCTGACCCGGCTGCGCGAGCTCATCGACCGTTACCCGCTGCGCGGTATCAAAGGTCCGATGGGCACAGCCCAGGACATGCTGGACCTGTTCGACGGCGATGCCTCGAAGCTCACTGAGCTGGAGGCGCGGGTTGCCGACTTCCTGGGTTTCGCAGCGGTTTTGACCAGCGTCGGCCAGGTGTACCCGCGGTCGCTGGACCACGACGTGGTCTCGGCGCTGGTGCAACTCGGTGCCGGACCGTCGTCGTTGGCGCACACCATCCGGCTGATGGCGGGCCACGAACTGGTGACCGAGGGCTTCGCGGCGGGACAGGTCGGTTCGTCGGCGATGCCGCACAAGATGAACACCCGCAGTTGTGAGCGGGTCAACGGGTTGCAGGTGGTGCTGCGCGGATACGCCTCGATGGCGGCCGAACTAGCAGGCGCGCAGTGGAACGAGGGCGACGTGTTCTGCTCGGTGGTGCGCCGCGTCGCCCTGCCCGACGCCTTCTTCGCCGTCGACGGGCAGATCGAGACGTTCCTGACCGTGCTCGAGGAGTTCGGCGCCTACCCGGCGGTGATCCAGCGCGAACTGGACCGCTACCTGCCGTTCCTGGCGACGACGAAGATGCTGATCGCGGCGGTCCGTGCCGGGATGGGCCGCGAGGCGGCGCACGAGGTGATCAAGGAGCATGCCGTCGCGGTGGCGCTGGCGATGCGGGAACGCGGCGCCGAACCCGACCTGCTGGACCGGTTGTCCGCCGACCCGCGGTTCCCGTTGGACCGCGAGGCGCTGGACGCCGCGCTGGCGGACACGGAGGCGTTCATCGGCGCCGCGGGCAGTCAGGTGGATCAGGTCGTCGCGGCGGTGAACGACCTCGTCGACAACTACCCGGAAGCCGCCAAG
>JAOPWF010000806.1 GCA_025965815.1 Mycobacterium sp. | reverse complement strand
TGCCCCGGCACTGGGTCCTCATCGTCGGCGCGAAGGATCAGACGCTGTGCTGCTACGAGCCCTCGTCCGGGGAGATCAGGCCGGCTCGGCTGGATGCGGTCCGCGCCGCGCGACTGACCGGTCTTGGGTATCCCCGTCCGTTCGCATTCGCGCTGCCGCGGGCGGAGAATTCGAACGTATGATCGAACAGTGGGTGAGCTCCAATCCATCGGATACAACGGGCAGCCCGTCCAGCAGGCTTTTCGACGGGTGCAGCCGCCGGTCGTCGTGCTGGTGGACCTGGCCGCCCTGTTTCCGCGGCGCCCGCATCAATCCGGTGGATACAACCCCGACGGGCTGCAGATGCACTCCATCGTCGAGGGCCGGCTCAGCTGCTGGGGGCTCTGCGAGCAGGGCTTCTGGTGGGGGCTGGTGACCTACGAGATCGCCTACGGCGCCAACCGCAAGGCCGTCACGCACTGGATTCCGGCGTGGATGCTGAAGCGCAAGGCCGAATCCCGATGACGTGGCTGGAGCGGGTCAACGCGATGCACGCCGGCGGTGCCCGCCGGCCCGGACCGCCCGCCGGAACCCGACGGCCTGCACGCCTCACCCGGGCGCGGCTCGCCGGCTTCAAGGTGCCGGCGCACTGGTACCTGGTGGACGCGCTTCCGCTGAACAGTGCGGGCAAGCCGATCCGCCGCGACCTCCGCCTGCGCCATCTCGACACCCACGGCGGCTGACCGTCAGGCGTCGTGTCCGGGCTCGAGGTCACGTACGTCGGCGAACGTCACGAGTTGTTCGAACTCGTGCGGTGCGCTGCCCGCCGTCGGCTCGAGCATATGCCCCACGTGATCGCCGGCGTCTATCCGACTGAGGACAGTCCCGGTGAACCAGGCGACCGCGTCGGCGAGGATGGGCAACCCTTGGGGACCGGCCCGCCATTCACAGTGTTCGAACTTGTTGACCCGGTCGCCCGTTTCGCTGCCGAACAGCCGGGCCAACTCGTGGTGCCGGCGCGGCAGCAGATGCACGGCGAGGTGCTCGGCCCGCTGCGCGACCCGGAAGGTGTGGTTGCGCTTGGACAGGCCGACCAGGAACCGCGGCGGCCGGATACTGACCTGGCTGGTGAAACCGACGAGGCAACCGGCCAACTCGTCGTCACCCCGGGTGGTCACGACGAACATCGGATAATCCAGCAGCGCCACGAGTTGCTCGAAGGCGTCTTTGCCGGACATGCGCGTGTCATCTGTCATTCGTTCCTCCGGATTGCGCGGTCACCCGTCTAACATCCATCACGTGGAGGCATACCCGGCCGCATGGAAATGCACGCCGAACGGCCGCGACGACAGGTGATCGCGCAACGGCGCTGCATCTACGGCGGCTTCGACACGCGCGAACTGCATGCCGCCGGCCGGGGTCCCACGCTTGTTCTGCTGCACGGGTTCTCCCATTCCTCGGATTGCTGGCATCCGGTGCTGACCAGGCTGGCCCGCTGCAGGCAGCGCGCGATCGCGGTGGACCTGCCCGGTTTCGGCCGGGCCGACCCGATCGAGGACGGCGCATGGCTGCCGCAACTCGACCGGTTCGTGGCGGATATCGCGGCAACACACGGCCCGGTCGTTCTGGTCGGCAATTCGTTGGGTGGCCTGCTGGCGCTGCGGGCGGCGGAATCCGCCCGGGCGCTGCCGATCCGCGGTGTGCTGGCGGTAGACGCGGCCGGGACCGGATGGGCGCCGGTGCTGCGACTGGCCGCCCTGCGCGACTTCGGACTGCTGGCGACACTGGCCGCCCTGCCGACACCCGCGATAGCCCGGCACGTCGCCGTCGCCGTCGCGGCCGGTGCCATCACCTACGGCCGGTGGTGGGCCGCCGATCCCGCCATGATTCGCCTGCTGACCTCGCAGATCCGCACCCGCCGGGGCGCGCGGGCGTTGGTGACGGCGGCGGTCGCGATCGTGCGTGAGGTCAACTCGATGCCGCCGATGACCGAAATCGATTGCCCGGTCACCGTTCTGCACGGCCGGCGCGACCTGCTGGTGTCCGTTGCCGCGGCCCGCCGCCTGCACCGGATGATCCCGCACAGCGACCTGGTGCTGCTCGACGGCGTCGGTCACTGTCCGCAACTCGACGCCCCGGACACCGTGGTGCGGTTGGCGACTCGGCTGGCAGCGGCAGCGGGCGGCGCACCCGTCGATACAGTGGGCTGATGGCCAAGAAGATCGCCACCGCGGACAAGGTGGGTCTCGACGAGTTGCTCGACTTTGTGCGCCCGCGACATCGCATGGTGCTCACCACTTTTCGATCGGACGGATCGTTGCAGAGCTCACCGGTGACCGGCGGTGTCGACGCCGAGGGCCGCATCGTCATCTCGAGCTACCCGCAGCGAGCGAAGTCCGCCAACCTCCGTCGCAGGCCAAGCGCCAGCGTCACCGTGCTCTCCGACGACTTCAACGGGCCCTATGTCCAGGTCGACGGCGACGGCGAGGTCATCGATCTGCCGGGGGCCGTCGAGCCGCTGGTCGATTACTACCGCGCCATCGCGGGGGAACACCCGGACTGGGACGAATACCGCCAGGCGATGGTCGACCAGGGGAAGTGCCTGATCCGGATCACCCCGCAGCGATGGGGTCCGGTCGCCACCGGCGGCTTCCCGCCTGAGGGGAGGCCGCAGTGACCGACAGTGCTGTCTTCGAGCGGCAGATCCGGCAGTGGTACGACCGGTGGAACGCCAGGACAAGGACGGCTGGCTGGACTGCTGGCGTGCGATGGCACCGGGCGAGCCGAGCCTGTGGGACCCGGTCGGCACGCCGGTCAAACGCGGCTGGGACTTCGCCTGCGAGTTGTGGGATCGAACCGGCCCAGACCATCCCAAGGTGGGGATCCAGCAGCTGATTATCGGCGGCAACGAGGCTGTCGTGGTGGCCAGCAACGAGGGCACCTACCGCGGCGAACAGCTCATCATCCCCAGCGTCGACGTGTGGAAGATCAACGCCGACCACCCCTGGAAATCAGCTATCTATTTAACTATTGTAGGGTGGCCCGCGTCACACCAACGTGCACGCAAACTGAGCCAA
>JAOPWF010000788.1 GCA_025965815.1 Mycobacterium sp. | reverse complement strand
TAGTGATTCTATAACGGACCGGGGATCTCGGCCTGGCTGGACCACAAGCCGGCCACCGTGCACGCATCACGGACGATGGCTGCCGTACTCATTGACGCTGCCCTGAACTCCTGACCCGCGCCGACCACTGCGGCGCCTGGGAACCGAGCCAGGCCAGCGACGGCCTCGGTGTGCGCGCGAAGGTGGATCGGTCGACGGCCACCAGCCCGAATGTCGGTGCGTAGTCGCCCCATTCGTAGTTGTCCAGCATGCTCCAGTGCAGATACCCGCGCACGTCGATACCGTCGTCCATCGCGGCGCGAAGTGACTCGAGCGCACCCCGGGGGTATTCGATGCGTTGCGTGTCGACGTCGTCGGTGGCGATCCGGCGCACCGCGCCGCCGAGCGCGGCGGGGTAGTCCTCCCAGCCGGAAAGCGTTGTCGGAGCGGAGCTGTCAAGGACCTCGACGGGTCGGCTGGCACGGAGGCCGATGCGGACACGGGTGTAGGTCTGCACGCTGACCCAGTCATCGTCGCGGGAGGCCTCGGCGAAGAACTCGTCGCACGGGTGGGTGATCCGCCCCTGGCTCGGGTTGGAAGTCCTGCACCGAGATTCCCCAGCCCACCGTCAGCTCGGAGACAGCGAATTGAGGGCGGACCGGGTCGCGCGGTTAACGTCGACCATCGCCGCGGCGACCTGCTCATCGGGGGCCGGCAGCCCTTCCGCAGCGCCTCCGCGCCGCGCGTGGACAGCGTGGCGATGATCGCGACGATGTTGGGTTCGTTGATGGTGCCGACGTGCTCGACCCCGGACTCGAGCACGGGTGCGATCGCTTCGACATAGCGCAGGAAACGGCCCGGTGGCGTCGGGTCGGCGCCACCCTCCCGACTTGCCGAACCACCGGGGCACGGTGAAATGGATATCGCGCCGTCCTCGGGTTCGATACGCGACCACCCGATACCGAACCGGTAGTCGGTGAAGCCGGCGCTCGCGGCGATGTCCATTTGCTGCGCCCAACGGTGGTAGGTGTCCGCGGCGTCGCCCGACGGTTCCTTGACGAACGAGTCCGGCGCATGCTCGAGGGCCCACCAGTCCGAGGCAACGTTGTTGCCCTCCGTCTGATGGGCTCCGGTTGCAACACCCCGCAAGAACTCCTGAGAACGCCCAGCCGCCATGCCAATTCCTCCAACCGTTCGGCAGGTGTGCCGCGTAAGGACCTAGCCACGTCGTCGTGCGCGCGACCGTGCCTGAAGTCGCTGCCGGATCTGTGATCCTGCGCTACGTTCACCCCAGCGACACGCCGCGGCTACCGCCGCGACACCGCATCGTCGCCTGCGCATCGGAAGGTTCGCCCATGAAGAAATCCCGGCTGGCAGCAGCCGCAGTATCCGCCTTGCTCGTCGTCGGCCTTGCGGCCTGCGCCCCGCCCCAGAAGGGCGATCAGGGTGCCGATACCGCATCCGGCGTCAAGGCCGGCGCCGCTACCTCGGCCGCGGACTTCGGCGGCATGGACGGCCTGGTGGCTGCCGCCAAGAAGGACGGCGAACTCAACGTGATCGCCCTGCCGCCGGACTGGGCGAACTACGGGAACATCATCAAGGCGTTCGGCGACAAGTACGGCATCAAGGTCAACTCGGCGCAGCCCGACGCGGCCAGCCAGGACGAGATCAACGCCGCCAACCAGCAGAAGGGCAGGAGCACCGCGCCCGACGTGTTCGACCTCGGGCAGTCGGTGGCCCTGGCCAACACGGCGATGTTCGCGCCGTACAAGGTCGCGACCTTCGGTGACATCTCGGACCAGTTGAAGGATCCCAACGGTGCCTGGGTCAACGACTACGGCGGCTACATGTCGATCGGTTTCGACTCCGCTAAGGTGCCGCCCGTCACGGCGGTGAACGATCTGCTGAAGCCGGAGTACCAGGGCAAGGTCGCGCTCAACGGTGACCCGACCCAGGCCGGCGCCGCGTTCTCCGGGGTGATGATGGTGGCGCTGTCGCAGGGCGGCTCCCCGGACAACATCGCCCCCGGCGTGAACTTCTTCACCAAGCTCAAGCAGGCGGGCAATTTCCTTCCCGTCGACCCGACCGCGGCGACCATCGAGTCCGGTCAGACGCCGGTCGTCATCGACTGGGATTACCTCAACGCCGCCGAGACCAAGAAGCTGCCGACGTGGAAAGTCGTGGTACCGGCAAACGCAGCGTTGGCGGGCTACTACTTCCAGGCGATCAGCAAGGACGCCCCGCACCCGGCGGCCGCCCGACTCTGGCAGGAGTTCCTCTACAGCGACGAGGGGCAGAACCTGTTCCTCGGCGGCGGTGCGCGTCCGGTCCGGGCCGACAGCATGGTGACGGCGGGGACCATCGACAAGGCGGCCTACGGCACACTGCCGCAGGTCGACGGCTCGGCCGTCGTCCCGACGCAGGCCCAGACCGACGCCGCCACGAAGTACCTCTCGGACAACTGGGCGAAGGCGATCGGCTGAGTGGCGGGAGCAGGGACCGGCCCGAGTAGACGTCTGCGCGAGGGCCTGCCGCTGGTGCCGTTCCTCGCCTTCGTGGTGATCTTTCTGGTCATCCCGACGGTGACGGTGATCATCGGCTCGGTGTACGCGGACGGCGTGTTCTCTGTTGCCCGGATCCAGGCTCTCTTCTCGGGTACGGCCCTTGCGGCGCTGTGGAAGAGCGTGCTGCTGTCCGGTAGCACCGCCGTGCTGGGTGCCATCCTCGGCGCGGTCCTCGCCTGGCTGATCGTCGGCAGCCCGCCGAACTCGCTGTTCCGCCGGGTCGTCGTCTCGCTGTGCAGTGTGCTCGCCCAGTTCGGCGGTGTGGCACTGGCTTTCGCCTTCCTTGCGACCATCGGCCTGAACGGCGTTCTGACAGTTTGGGTTCAGGAGCAATTCGGCCTGAACCTCGCGGGCAACGGTTGGCTCTACGCGCTGCCCGGGCTGATCCTCGTTTACACGTACTTTCAGATCCCGCTGATGGTGATCGTGTTCCTCCCGGCACTCGAGGGCCTGCGTGAGCAGTGGCGCGAGGCGGCGGTCAGCCTGGGCGCGTCCTCCTGGCAGTACTGGCGCCAGGTGGCCTTCCCGCTGCTGACCCCGGCCTTCCTCGGGTCGACACTCCTGCTGTTCGCCAACGCGTTCGCGGCGTATGCGACCGCGGCGGCGCTGGTCAGCCAGGGCAGCCCGATCCTGCCGCTGCTGATCCGGGCCGCGCTCACCAGCGAGGTCGTCCTCGGTCAATCCGGGTTCGCCTACGCGCTGGCGCTGGAGATGATCGTCGTGGTGGCCGTGGTGATGGTCGCCTACAGCGCGCTGGTTCGGCGCACCTCGAGGTGGCTGCAGTGAGCCGGGCGGGCATCCGAGGCAAGGCCGTTCGGCTCATCCTGTTGACCCTGTTCGGGCTGTTCTTTCTGTTCCCGCTCTACGCGATGGCGGACTTCAGCACCCGCAACCTGATTCACGGCGGGCGCACGCTGCAAGCCTGGAAGAACCTGGTCCAGAACGAGATGCTGTACCGGGCCATCGTGATCTCCCTGCTGCTGGCGGTTTTCACCGTTGTGTTGATGCTGCTGGTCCTCGTGCCGACGATGATCTGGGTGCGACTGCGGGCGCCGTGGGCCAAGCGCATGGTCGAGTTCCTGTGCCTGCTGCCGTTGACCATCCCCGCCCTGGTCATCGTGGTCGGGTTGCGCAACATCTACCTGTGGGTGACGTACTTCTTCGGTGAGTCCGCGCTGACACTGACCTTCATCTACGTCGTGTTGGTGCTGCCGTTCGCGTACCGCTCGCTCGACGGCGCGCTGTCGTCGATAGACCTGCAAACGCTGTCAGAAGCGGCCCGGTCACTCGGCGCGGGCTGGACGACGACGATCCTGCGGGTGACGGTGCCGAACATCTGGTCCGGCATCCTTTCCGCCGCATTCATCTCGATCGCTGTGGTGTTGGGGGAGTACACGATCGCGTCGTTGAGCGGCTACCAGAATCTGCAGGTGGTGATCGTGGCCATCGGCAAGAGCGACGGCCCGACGTCCGTTGCGGCGTCATTGGCGACGTTGCTGTTCGGCTTGGTGCTGCTGCTCGCCCTCTCTCTGCTCACCCGCCGGCGCCGCCGCGACGTCACTGACGTCGCCACACCCGCGCCCGTCGCACAGCCAGGAGCCTGATCCCATGACCGCCAAC
>JAOPWF010000762.1 GCA_025965815.1 Mycobacterium sp. | reverse complement strand
AAGTGGTGCCAGTAGGAGCGATCCGATCATCTCGCCCAGGAACAGCGCCCCGATGACCATCGACCGGTCCAGGCTGCTCAGTGACCACTGTGCGCCAAGCAAGATGCCCAACGAGCTGCCGAGTGCGATCTCGAACAAGTTGAAGAACGAGCCAAGGCCGATCAGCAGGACTATCCTGCGGTGCCAGCCGGACAGCGGCAGCCGATCCAGCCGCGCGGCGATCGAGGCCGAGGTGTGCTCTCCGATCGAGTCGGCCGGCACTGCGTGATTATCGCTTCCCATCGCGCCTCCCGGGGGTCGCCCACTACCCCGATGGCGGAAGACGGATGACTTTCGAGGGTTGTGACGATGCACTTTCCACCATTGCGCCTCTGCGCGGCCATGTCGTCACCGCTGACGCCCATCAGCGCTTCCCCGTAGCGGAAACTCCGCTTACCCACCAACTGCAAATGCCGGCGGTGTCGACTGACACGATGTGGGGCAGCGCCGCTGGCTGATGACGGTAAGCACCGATTCCTGTTGGTCGGCAAGCACGAATTGGCGTCAGCGGTGACGACATGGCCGCGCAGAGGCGCAATTCTGGAAAGCGTAAGTACAGACCGGCTTTCGAAGGAGTGCCACCATGCGTATTGGATTGAAGTACATCACACCGGCTTTGGCGGCCGGCGCTGCCGCGGTAGCTATCGCCGCCGCACCAGCAGCCATGGCCGATCCCGCTCCGGCTCAGCCGGCAGTGGTCGCCACCGCGTCGACGGCCGCGGCCGGCCATATTGTCCAGACCGACTGGCACGGCGGCGGCTGGCACGGCGGCGGCTGGCACGGCGATCGCGGCTGGGGCTGGCACCGGTAACGGTCGATCGCCCACCCAGACAGGCCCGCGCCGGTGACCCCTCTCCGGCGCGGGCCGTCCAGCACACTGACGCCGACTTAACATTGCTCCGGTGACTGTCCCTTTCTCGTGGGAGCTGCCCTACGCATGGCCGCGTAAACCGGTGCTGGCCCGCAACGTTGTCTGCACGTCCCAGCCGCTGGCCGCGCAGGCCGGCCTCGCGATGCTCGCCGACGGCGGCAGTGCGGTCGACGCGGCGCTGGCGGCCGCGATCGCCCTGACCTTGGTCGAGCCGGTCTCCACCGGCATCGGCTCGGACGCCTTCGCGATCGTGTGGGACGGCGACACGTTGCACGGGTTGAACGCCTCGGGACGCTCACCTGCGGCGTGGACCCCGGAATATTTTCGCGGTGGTCCGGTACCGGTGCGGGGCTGGAACTCGGTTACGGTGCCGGGCGCGGTGTCGGCATGGACAGAACTGCACGCCCGGTTCGGCAGATTGCCGTTCGCGCGGATCTTCGGGCCGGCGATCGGCTACGGCCGCGACGGGTTCCTCGTCTCGCCGACGGTCGCCGCGCAGTGGGCCGAGCAGGTGCCGGAGCTGCGCTCCCAGCCCGGGTTCGCGGAGGCGTTTCTGCCAGGCGGGCGGCCACCGGCGCCGGGGGAGCGGTTCCGGCTCCCGGCGCACGCGGCAACGTTGGAGACAATCGCAGCGACCGGCGGGGAGGCGTTCTATCGGGGTGAACTCGCCGCGACGATGGAGGCGCATTCGACCGCGAACGGTGGCGCGATGCAGATCTGCGACCTGGCCGCGCACCGCGTCGACTGGGTCGACCCGATCAGCATCGACTACCGCGGCTACACGCTGCACGAGCTTCCACCGAACGGTCAGGGGATCATCGCGTTGATTGCGCTCGGCATTCTTGCGCACTTCGACATGGCCACGCTGCCAGTCGATTCGGCCGACAGCGTGCATCTGCAGATCGAGGCGGTCAAACTGGCCTTCGCCGACGCGCTGGCCTACGTCGCCGACATCGACCACATGCCGGTACACCCCGAGCACCTGTTGGGCCCGGATTATCTGCGGCAGCGGTCGACGCTGATCGACCCGACGCGGGCCTCACCGGTGGCGGCGGGCAGGCCGCCGAAGGGCGGCACTGTGTATCTCACTGCTGCCGACGCCGCCGGGATGATGGTGTCGATGATCCAGTCCAATTACGCCGGCTTCGGATCGGGAGTGGTCGTGCCTGGTACCGGGATCTCGTTGCAGAATCGCGGCACCCAGTTCAGCGCGACACCGGGGCACCCGAACCTGGTCGGTCCGCGAAAGCGGCCGTACCACACCATCGTTCCGGGCTTCCTCACCAGAGACGGCGCACCGGTGATGAGTTTCGGCGTGATGGGCGGCGCCATGCAGCCACAGGGGCATCTGCAGATGGTGGTACGCATCGCCGACTACGGCCAGAACCCGCAGGCGGCGTGCGATGGACCGCGGTTTCGGTGGATACACGGCATGCAGGTCAGCGTCGAGGACGGCTTCCCGCCGGCGACGGTCGATGAACTGCGCAAGCGCGGTCACGATCTCGTCGCGGTCAACGACTACAACCAGTTCGGCAGCTGCCAGGCGATCTGGCGCCTGCCGGACGGGTATCTCGCGGCGAGCGACCCGCGCCGCGACGGGCAGGCCGCCGGCCTGTAGCGCTTGGCGGCGCAAGCTTCAACACGCCGGTGCTCTGGTTAGCAACGGTAACGGCTTGGCGGATGCTAGGTTTCGCTCAGCTTCGGATGACAGAATGCACATCGGCGGAAGCCAAAGCGATGACCCGAGAGATCTCTCGCAAGGCATTTCTCGGTGGCGCACTGGGCGCTATCGCCGCCGGTGCTCTTTTCGCGCCCGCCCGGTCCTCGGCCGTCCCTGGTGCGCAAGACTGGAGCGGCCTGGCCGCCTCGCTTGACGGGCAGCTCCTCCTGCCGTCCGACGGCCAGTGGGGTGCTGCCAAGAGTGTCTTCAATACCCGCTATGCGGGATCGACGCCGGCCGCGGTCATCACGGTGAAGTCCACGGCAGACATTCAGAAGGCGGTCGCGTTCGCCGCTGCCAATGCCCTCAAGATCGTCCCGCGCGGTGGTGGG